>JAHAYH010000068.1 GCA_018384745.1 Caryophanon sp.
AATATTTTTTTCATATCAGTATTCTATTCTTTCGTCAAAGGTAATAATAATATCCCGAACTGCCAAACAATTCGGGATTTATTTTAGCAGTTGGATGTCGCCTCAGGCAATTATTCAAGAAATAATGAAATGACACAACCGATAAACCCTGTGGAGCGACGCCCTGACTGTTCGTGCAAGTGAGAAGAGTCAGGGCGTACTTTCCTTGTGCATTTCAACCTACGGTGTCTCTGAGCAAATGATTTTCGATTTATCGGCAACACACCCAAGCGTCCATGCCATTCCATCTGACGACCAAATACTCAAAAGGGCAGGCTCATTGATTCGTTGGTTTGGGCTCTTCCCGTTTCGCTCGCCGCTACTCAGGGAATCGAATTTTCTTTCTGTTCCTGCAGGTACTTAGATGTTTCAGTTCCCTGCGTCTGTCTCAAACACGCTATGAATTCACGTGAGTGTACTACGCGATTAAACGTAGTGGGTTCCCCCATTCGGAAATCCCCGGATCAAAGCTTACTTACAGCTCCCCGAGGCATATCGGTGTTAGTGCCGTCCTTCATCGACTCCTAGTGCCAAGGCATCCACCGTGCGCCCTTATTAACTTAACCAAAAGTTAAACTTACTAATGAAAGTAAGATTTTAAAAGTTTGCACGACCAATTTCTTGATCTATGTTTGTTTATTGCTTTCAATGTCGTTTTATCCAGTTTTCAAAGAACGAAACGCTAACTTCAATCACTCAAGGTGAAGTAAATTAGCAAGGTTTTGAAGTATTTCATCTTTCGATGAACCTTCAAAACTGAACAGCAAACGTTAATGAGTATCTTCTCCAAGAGAAGATTTCCGAAAAATCCTTAGAAAGGAGGTGATCCAGCCGCACCTTCCGATACGGCTACCTTGTTACGACTTCACCCCAGTTACCAATCCCGCCTTCGGCAGCTCCCTCCTTTCGGTTGGGTCACTGACTCCATAAAATCGTACAATTATGCCAAGATAACTCAATTCAGTTGCTTCAAGGGCACTCCTCAAGAAGATTCTCAAGAGAACCCGAGGTAACTTCCTTTCCAGAAAGAACGTCTTGACCGTAGCAAAGAACAC
>JAHAYH010000087.1 GCA_018384745.1 Caryophanon sp.
AATGAACTGCTGCTTTATCTTTTGCCTCGCTGTTCCATTTGAAAGTTTTATAAGCAAAGTTTATTGATACCGAAAAATCTTGAATAAGAATTTTCCAAAGAAGACTTGCCTGTTCTCCTTGCGTAATAGAGTTAGTTGATACTAAAGCGGTCTGAATTTCTGTACCTTGCATAAGTTGAGCAGATTTGATATACCACCCAGAAACAAAATCAAGGTTTCCTGCCCCTTTATATCCGTCAAACACATTTAATAGGTCTACTTTCTGAGCTTTACTCATGACACGAGCACCCAAAAACGGCGGATTTCCAATAATGTAACTGAGCTTGTCCTTATCCACTACTTCTTCCCAATCAGTTGTGAGCGCATTCGCATTGACAATATTGGTATAGGATTTCAATGGGAGAAAGTCAATCTCGGCATAAACAATTTCTTTAGTCGCTTCTAGCATTTGGCTTTCTGCAATCCAAAGGGCTGTCTTAGCTACTGAAACGGCAAAGTCATTGATTTCAATCCCATAGAACTGATTAAGTTTTACTTTAACTAAGTCAAGCTCTTCAACATCAAGACGAACACTGTCGCCCATATAGAGTTTGATAGCTTCATTTTCCAAACGACGCAAAGAAATATAAGTCTCTGTCAAGAAATTACCAGACCCACAAGCAGGGTCAAAGAAGGTTAGGCTAGCTAGTTTAGTTTGGAACTGTTTCGCCTTCTGCTCAACCGTCGACTTTTGCTTAAAGCCTTTAATAGCATTGAGCTCATCCTTTAAGTCATCAAGAAAGAGCGGGTCAATGACTTTATGGATATTTTCTATAGAAGTATAGTGCATCCCACCAGAGTGACGTGTTTCTGGGTTCAAAGTGCTTTCAAAAACTGCCCCAAAGATAGTTGGACTAATATCTGACCAGTCAAACTGAGAACTGGCATGCCATAGGATAAGCTGACGAAGGTCTTCCGTGAAGTTAGGAATTTCAATATCTTTTTCAGAGAACATCCCACCATTGACATATGGGAAACTTGAAAGGCTTTCTTCAAGATAAGGGTCACGTTCAGAAAAAGGGGTATCAAGGACTTCAAATAATTGGATTAGAGCTGTTCTGAAAAACTGAGGTGGAAACTGAGCTAGGTAGTCATGAAATGCTAGCTTATGACCAAATAGCCCAGAATCTTCCGCATAAAAACAGAATACTAAGCGGACAATCAACTGGTTAATCGCATGAAGGCTCTCTGGATTTTCAGAGTCTTTGTACTGTTTGAGAAGCCCCTCATAGATTTCCCCAACTATTTCACCTGCTTGCATGGAAATCTGCATTTCACGCTCAAGGTGTTCATTGGTTTTATCGATTAGAAACTCTAGACGGTAACTTTCTTCTGGAAGGTCTTCTAATTTAATAACTGTAGCTTCTGCATTTGGCTGCTCCATATCATAGATATAGAACTCATTGAAGTTACAAGTCACAATCCAGCGTGGACGCTTCGAATAAGGGAGATTGCGTCTGCATAGAAAGGATTTGAAATGATTGACCGTTCATACTTACCATTTCAATCAGCAAGAGAGTACCAGGATACTAAGATGCAAAAATGGATGGGCTTTTTCCTATCTGAGCATACATCTGCACTCACTGACGATGCAAACAAAGTAACGTACATGTCTGATTTATCATTAGAGAAGAAATTATTACTCCTCAGTCAAGTATACGCTGGGCAGCTACACACGCGCATTCATGTGATTGAGAAAAACAAGCGTGTTTCCTACACTGGAACAATACCAAGTCTGAATAAAGATTTCATTTTGATAAAAACTCAAACTGGTTACATCAATCTGAAATTGAAAGACATAATTAGTATTGAACTTGTAGAGGAGGTTCTCTATGAATCAGCTTGAGTTTCAGCGTAATCACCTACAAATGGACTATTATAGCGAGAGCTACCAAGATTTTGAACGTGACTTCTACCGCTACTCTAATATGAATATTCCATTGACCTTCCTGACCGATGATATCCTCAAAACAATGGCGACTTCACGTAAGAATTACTTTGTCCTGAATAAGGAAAAGTCCAAAGATAACCGTGATCACTTCTTCATTTTTGAGGTAAGAACCTTAGAAGAGAATCCACTAATCTACCGCTATTCTTACAAGAAAACAACAACGTATTTAGTACAAAGATAGGAATAATATGTAAGCGCCCAATAACAAGGTGTATTGAAAAAGGCTCCAAAGTCCTGTCGACTCTGGAACCTTTTTATATTTACACGCTATCTTAATTT
>JAHAYH010000097.1 GCA_018384745.1 Caryophanon sp.
CGCCGTTTGTAAAATTAAGTTAGAAAAATAGAAAAGCCATTTGTGGTAGACTTTTGAATACCCCTAAACAAAAGAAAGGAAACCACAAATGACTTACACCCATCTTACCACAAACGAGCTGACAATCATCGCCCATTCTTTCGTACAAAAGCTTAAAGCGTACCGAGTGGCCCAAATGATCAACCGTTGTGCCGAAACCGTTTATCGCGTTTATCGTTACCTGGAAACCGGTGCCTCAATTGCTGATTATCAAGATCACTATATGCGCAATAAGCAACGTTGTGGCCGAAAACGTACTCAGTTGTCACTGGCTGAACTCACTTATATCAACGACAAAATTGCCCAGGGGTGGACGCCTGATACCATTATTGGGCGCGCTGAGCGCCCAATTAGTTGTAACCTGCGAACTCTTTACCGGATGTTTGAACGTGGCCAGTTCGGCTTCGATGTCCGTTCCTTGCCGATGCGAGGTAAGCGGCACCCGAATGGCTATGTCGAGCGCCGCGGGAAGGCTGGCCAATTGGGGCGAAGTATTCACGAGCGTGCCAAGGACTTTCCGCACTATGCCACTGAATTTGGGCACCTTGAAGCTGATACCGTCCAAGGCAAAAAGCACCAAGGGGCGGTAATGACCCTGACCGAACGCCAATCGAAGGTCGAAATTGTACTCAATGTGCACGAAAAGACGGCTGATGCGATTAACCAACACTTAAGTCAGTGGCTTCGGAAATTCCCGCGGCACTTCTTCAAATCGATTACCTTTGACAACGGAAAAGAATTCGCCGGCTGGCGCGAGATTGCCAATCAATTTGACCTTCACACTTACTTTGCCGAGGTTGGTGCTCCCAATCAACGAGGGCTGAACGAAAACAACAACGGTCTTTTACGCCGGGATGGCTTAACGAAACAGCTAGATTTCCGCAATCTTCCTGATGAATTGGTAACCCAACTGATGAATAAGCGAAATAACCTGCCCCGTAAATCACTAGGCTATCGAACTCCATATGAAGTATTCATGTCTTACGTCACTGATGAGCAACTATTTTCTTTCTAACTTAAATTGACATTTCGGG
>JAHAYH010000102.1 GCA_018384745.1 Caryophanon sp.
TATGGCACCGCCCTTATGACGAACATCATGTTCGCCTCCACGCCCGCGGAAAGCCTGCCTCGACGTGAAAAGCAACCCCATGTTATGGTGAAGAGCCAAAAATGAGCAATTGATCAATTGAAAATGGATCGTTTATAAATGCAATACGACATGATGCTACGCTTTTTTAACGTCTTATCACTTTCGAATAAAGTGACGTCTTTTGTACACATATTTGCTCGGTTGCTAAATGGCAACGTTCTAAAAAGCTAACATGATGATCGTATGGATGACATGAAAGATTGTCCACTAAAATGGGCTACATAGTTGATGTGATGCTATTTGTTGCCATATTAGGAAGGTGACATCATCATGGTGACTTGCTTAGCGTAGTGTAAGTAAGTTTGCGTGACAACGAACCGACATAATTACGCGCATTTAGCCGCTATTTCTTTCAATTGATTCTTGCTATAATGAACAAAAATGTTGAGAGCGAGGCAATACATGAGCAAAAAGCAAATGTGGTTCGACGTCGAAGAGAACGAAACGATCGATGACTGTTTAACACGAATGAAGGAATTAGGTTACATGCCTGTTGGAAGAAAAGAAGAACCGATTTTTCATATCGTAAATGGTGAACCGACAGTATTACGTCAAAAAATACAATTTAAAGGCTTAAAAGTAGAAGAATAAACGTCAGACCTTTGAAAAACCGAACAATATTGTTTTCTGAAAATTTATCGTTCGCATTTTTTCGTTGACGCACTGCAAATGTGTTGTTAAAATGTGAAAAGGAAAACATTATTGAATCCCTCATATATGCTAGAGAATTGGCTCTAGTGTTTCTACCCGGCACCGTAATGCTGGACTATGTGGGAAAGCAACTTTTGGTGCGGTAAACGATAGGAGTGTGTGATGTATGTATTCACGAACTTTATTATGTCGAACGATCCTCAAGTAGTCTGCTTTCTTGTCATAGAATATGATGAGAGACAGATTATTTGAGGATTTTTTTATTCGAATGATCGTTACGAAGTGAGATTCATTAATGCAAAGATAAACTTTTACATCTACATTTATGGAACCTTAAAGGAGCGTAATTTATGAATCCGAAAATTGGCGTCATTATGGGCAGTTCAAGTGACTGGGAAACGATGAAGCATGCTTGCGATATTTTAGACGAACTACAAGTGCCGTACGAAAAGCAAGTCGTGTCTGCACACCGCACACCAGACTTAATGTTTGAGTATGCAGAGGCAGCGCGTGGACGTGGCATTCACGTTATTATCGCAGGTGCAGGTGGTGCAGCGCATTTACCAGGAATGGTTGCAGCGAAAACGACATTACCGGTCATCGGTGTCCCTGTACAATCTCGCGCACTTAATGGCTTAGATTCATTATTATCAATCGTACAAATGCCAGGTGGTGTCCCTGTTGCAACGGTCGCAATCGGTAAAGCAGGAGCAACAAACGCAGGGTTACTTGCAGCACAAATTCTTTCAACGACAGACGCATCGCTTGCAGAGCGTTTAGATGCACGTCGCGAAGCAACAAAGCAGCAAGTGCTAGAAAGCTCAGGTGACTTAGTGTGACGAAGATGATTTATCCAGGTCAAACGATTGGTATCATCGGAGGCGGACAATTAGGTCGCATGATGGCTATTGCCGCAAAGGAAGCTGGCTTTAAAGTAGCAGTATTAGAGCCATCAATGGATTCACCATGTGGACAAGTAGCAGATATTCGCATCGTTGCAAATTACGACGACGAAGCTGCGCTAGAGGAACTTGCGGAAGTAAGTGATGTCATCACATATGAATTTGAAAACATTGACTATGAAGGCTTAAAGCGTTTAACGACAATTGCTTACGTTCCTCAAGGAGCAGAGCTTGTGCGCATTACACAAAATCGCGTCACAGAAAAAGCAGCGATCATCGAGGCAGGTTGCCCGGTCGCACCATATGTAGTTGCTAATACATATGAAGAATTAGTGGCACAAATCGATACAATTGGTTATCCAAGCATCGTGAAAACGGCGCGCGGTGGCTACGATGGGAAAGGACAGCAGCTATTAAAATCAGCAGACGACCTACCGCTTGCGAAGGAGCTGTTTGTACACTCTCAATGTATCGCAGAAGGCTTTGTACCATTTACAAAAGAGATTTCAGTCATCGTACAGCGTAACGGGAACGGCGACACGTGCTGTTTACCAGTTGGCGAAAACATTCATGTGCACCATATTTTACATGAAACAATTGTTCCAGCGCGCATCGATGCATCTACTGCTGAAAAGGCAGAGCAAGCGGCAACGAAAATTGCAGACTACTTAAATTTAGTCGGTACCGTTGCGGTTGAAATGTTCGTATTAGAAGACGGTGAAATTGTTATTAACGAACTCGCACCACGTCCACATAACTCAGGGCATTATTCAATCGAAGCTTGCAACATTTCACAGTTCCATCAGCATATTCGCGCTGTATGTGGTTGGCCCCTACGCAAACCACGTCTATGGGCACCATCGATCATGGTGAACGTTTTAGGACAGCACGTTATGCCACTGAGCAATTCAATTTCGAAGTATCCGGATTGGTCCTTACATCTGTACGGCAAGTCTGAAGCAAAGGTTAACCGTAAGATGGGACATGTTACAATTATGACTGACGATGTTGAGACAACATTACAACAAATTGAACAATCTGGCATTTGGTCAGAATAAAGGAGCATACTACAGATGATTGAACGTTATACAAGACCCGAGATGGGCGCTATTTGGACAGAGCAAAATCGTTATCAAGCATGGTTAGAGGTAGAAATTTTAGCTTGCGAGGCATGGGCTGAGCTTGGAGAAATTCCGAAAGAGGACGTGAAGTTAATTCGCGAAAATGCCTCGTTCGATATTGACCGCATTTTACAGATTGAGCAAGAAACACGTCACGACGTAGTAGCATTTACGCGTGCTGTGTCAGAAACACTGGGCGAAGAGCGCAAATGGGTGCACTACGGATTAACGTCAACAGATGTAGTAGACACTGCTTTATCATATTTAATTAAACAAGCAAACGACATTTTACGTAAAGACATTCAAAACTTCATCGACATCATTGAAGCGCGTGCAAAAGAGCATAAATACACGGTTATGATGGGACGTACACACGGCGTGCATGCAGAGCCAACAACATTCGGTTTAAAGCTTGCATTATGGCGTGAAGAAATGCTGCGTAACCAAGAGCGCTTTGAAGCAGCAGCGAAAGTAATTGAAACAGGTAAAATGTCAGGTGCGGTTGGTACGTACGCAAACATTGACCCTAAAGTGGAAGCGTACGTATGTGAACACTTAGGTTTAGCAGCTGCACCAATTTCAACACAAACATTGCAGCGTGATCGCCATGCGCAATATATGTCGACGTTAGCATTAATCGCAGCATCGATTGAAAAATTCGCAACGGAAATCCGCGGCTTACAAAAATCAGAAACACGTGAAGTCGAAGAAGCATTTGCAAAAGGCCAAAAAGGTTCATCAGCAATGCCACATAAACGCAACCCGATTGGTTCTGAAAACATGACAGGTATGGCACGCTTAATGCGCGGCTATATGGTTACAGCATTTGAAAACGTCGCCCTTTGGCATGAGCGTGATATTTCACATTCATCAGCAGAGCGTGTCATTATCCCAGATGCAACGATTACATTAAATTACATGTTAAACCGTTTTAGCAACATCGTGAAAAACTTAACGGTATTCCCTGAAAATATGAAGCGTAACATGACGCGCACGTTCGGCTTAATTTACTCACAGCGCATTTTACTAGCATTAATCGACAAAGGATTAACACGTGAGGAAGCGTACGATACAGTACAGCCGCTAACAGCACGCGCATGGGATGAGCAAACGCAATTCCGTCCATTAGTAGAAGCAGACGAAACAATTACGAAGCATTTAAATGCCGATGAAATTGAAGATTGCTTCGATTACAACTATCACATCCAGCAAGTGGATATGATCTTTGAACGACTTGGATTAAACTAATCATTTTTGAGGGGGACGAACACATGAATAAAGGCGAGCTTTTATACGAAGGAAAAGCAAAACGTTTATACGCGACAGAGGATGCACAAATCCTCTTCGTCGAGTATAAAGATAGCGCAACCGCGTTTAACGGTGAAAAGAAGCAAGAGATTGACGGCAAAGGAAACTTGAACAATAAAATCACGACGTTAATATTCGAAAAATTACAAACTGCCGGTATTGCCTCACATTTTGTGAAGCGCATTTCGGATAACGAACAGCTTGTACGTAAAGTCGATATTATTCCGATTGAAGTTGTTGTTCGTAACATTGCAGCAGGCAGTTTAGCAAAGCGTATCGGCTATGACGAAGGGACACCATTGAAGCGTCCAATCGTTGAGTTTTATTACAAGGACGATGCACTAGGCGATCCACATATTACAACCGAGCATATCGACGTTTTAGGTATTGCGACGGCTGAGGAAGTGGATGCGCTTTATGCACAAGCGCTTGCTGTGAACGACGTGTTACAGCCAATTTTTGCCCACGTTGGTGTGGAACTGATCGACTTTAAATTAGAGTTCGGTCGCGACAATGAAGGCAATGTGTTACTTGCAGATGAAATTTCACCGGACACGTGTCGCTTATGGGATGCGAAAACGAAGCAAAAGCTCGACAAAGATGTGTTCAGACGCGATTTAGGCAGTTTAACAGAAGTATACGAAATTATTCTTGAAAAACTTGGAGGCAAATAAAGTCATGAAAAAGGTTAAAATTTACGTAACGTTAAAAGAAAGTATTTTAGATCCACAAGGCTCAGCTGTAAAAGGTTCATTAGAAAAAATCGGTTACGGTGAAGTTGCAGACGTACGTATTGGTAAATATTTAGAAGTAACAATCGCAGACACAGACCGCGACGTAGATACAATCGTAAAAGAAATGTGTGAAAAAGTGTTAACAAACACAGTGATTGAAAACTACCGCTACGAAATCGAGGAGGCATAATACAGATGAAATTTGCAGTACTCGTTTTCCCAGGGTCTAACTGTGACGTAGATATGTACCACGCAATTAAGGACGAGCTAGGTGAAGAAGTAGAATACGTTTGGCATTCTGAAACAAGCTTAGACGGCTTTGATGGTGTATTAGTACCTGGTGGATTCTCATATGGTGACTACTTACGTTGTGGCGCAATGGCGAACCAATCAAACATCATGACAGCATTAAAGGAATTTGCAGCAGCAGGTAAGCCAGTACTTGGCGTATGTAACGGATTCCAAATTTTAACGGAAGCGGGTCTTTTACCAGGCGCGTTATTACGTAACAAAAACTTAAAATTCATGTGCCGTACCGTAACGTTAAACGTTGAAAACAACAACACGTTATTTACAAACCAATACGCAGCAGGTGAACAAATCGAAATTCCAATCGCACACGGCGAAGGAAACTACTACTGTGACGAAGAGACGTTAGCTTCTTTACAAGCAAACAACCAAATCGTTTTCACATATGACAACAACCCAAATGGTTCTTTACAAAACATCGCAGGAATCATTAACGAGCAAGGTAACGTACTTGGTATGATGCCTCACCCAGAGCGTGCAGCAAACGAAATCGTTGGCGGCGCAGACGGTTTAAAATTATTTACATCAATTGTTAAGCAGTGGAGGGAACAACATGTCAACAACTAACTTCGAGCCAACAGCGGAGCAAATTAAAGAGCAACGTCTGTACGCAGATATGGGTATGACAGATGCAGAGTATGAATTAGCAGTCGAAAAATTAGGACGCATGCCAAACTGGACAGAAATCGGTCTATTCTCAGTAATGTGGTCAGAGCACTGCTCATATAAAAAGTCGAAGCCAGTACTTCGCAAGTTCCCAACAAAAGGTCCTCAAGTATTACAAGGTCCTGGTGAAGGTGCAGGGATCGTTGATATTGGCGATGAGCAAGCGGTTGTATTCAAAATGGAATCGCACAACCACCCTTCAGCAATTGAGCCGTACCAAGGGGCAGCAACAGGTGTAGGCGGTATTATTCGTGACGTATTCTCAATGGGTGCACGTCCAATCGCGATGTTAAACTCATTACGCTTTGGTGAATTAAAATCAGCGCGTGGTAAATATTTATTTGAAGAAGTTGTTGCAGGGATCGCAGGTTACGGTAACTGTATCGGCATCCCAACAGTTGGTGGCGAAATTCAATTCGACCCTTGCTACGAAGGCAACCCACTTGTAAATGCAATGTGCGTTGGTTTAATCGACCATAAGGACATTCAAAAAGGTGTGGCAGCCGGCGTAGGCAACACGGTTATGTACGTTGGTGCAAAAACAGGTCGTGATGGTATTCACGGTGCGACGTTCTCTTCTGAAGAACTATCAGAAGAAGCAGACGAAAAGCGCTCAGCTGTTCAAGTTGGTGACCCGTTCATGGAGAAGCTATTACTTGAAGCATGCTTAGAAGTGGTGAAATCAGATGCACTTGTTGGGATTCAAGACATGGGTGCGGCCGGCTTAACATCATCTTCAGCGGAGATGGCATCAAAAGCAGGCACTGGTGTTGAAATGAACTTAGACTTAGTACCACAACGTGAAACAGGTATGTCAGCATACGAAATGATGCTTTCTGAATCACAAGAGCGTATGTTAATCGTTGTGAAAACAGGTCGTGAAGACGAAATTAAAGCGATCTTTGAAAAATACGATTTAGATGCAGTAGCAGTAGGTCGCGTAACAGACGATAAAATGCTTCGTTTATTACACAAAGGTGAAGTAGTAGCGGAAGTACCAGCAGACGCATTAGCAGAGGACGCACCTGTATACAACATGCCGGAAGCAGAACCTGCATACTTTGCACAGTACCAAGCGATGGAAAATGCAGAGCCAGCTGTAACAGATTATAAAGAAACGTTATCGGCGTTATTACAAGCACCAACTGTTGCTTCTAAAGAATGGGTATACGATCAATACGATTACCAAGTGCGTACAAATACAGTAGTTGCACCAGGTTCTGACGCAGCGGTGATTCGCGTACGCGGTACGAACAAAGGATTAGCGATGACAACAGACTGTAACTCTCGCTACATTTATTTAGACCCGACAACAGGTGGTAAAATTGCGGTTGCAGAAGCGGCGCGTAACATCGTTGCAACTGGTGCGAAACCACTTGCGATTACAGACTGCTTAAACTTCGGTAACCCAGAAAAACCAGAGATTTTCTGGCAGATCCAAAAATCAGCAGACGGTATTTCAGAAGCGTGTTTAGCACTTGATGCACCGGTCATTGGCGGTAACGTATCAATGTACAACGAACGTTCTGGTGAAGCGGTGTACCCAACACCAACAATCGGTATGGTCGGCTTAGTGGAAGACTTAGCACACGTAACAACACAAGATGCGAAAAACGCAGGCGACATCGTGTATGTAATCGGTGAAACGAAAACAGAATTCGGTGGCTCTGAGCTTCAAAAGTTAGTGGAAGGTCGCATTTTCGGTCAAGCACCAACAATCGATCTTGCAGTAGAAGCAAAACGCCAAGACGAGTTACTTGCAGCTATTCGCGCAGGACTTGTCGCATCAGCACACGACGTATCTGAAGGCGGCGTAGCGGTAGCGCTTGCGGAAAAAACATTCGATGCAAACGGTTTAGGGATGAACGTAACATTAACAGGATCTGCGACAACTGCGCTATTTGCAGAAACGCAATCTCGCTTTATCGTAACGGTATCACCAGCGAATAAAGACGCATTCGAAAAAATCGTAACTGATGCAAATGAAATCGGTGTCGTAACAGATGATGCAACACTAACAATTAACGGAGAAACTGGCGTGTTAGTAGAAGGTTCAGTGGAGGAATTCCGTTCTGCTTGGAAAGGAGCAATCCCATGTTTACTGAAATCAGAGGCTTAAACGAGGAATGTGGCGTCTTTGGCATATGGGGACATACTGAAAGTGCACAGCTAAGCTATTACGGCTTACATGCACTGCAACACCGAGGTCAAGAAGGAGCAGGGATTGTCGTAACAGACGGCAATTCACTGCGCCCTGTCAAAGGTGAAGGCTTAGTCAATGATGTATTTAACGAAGAAAAACTACGTGCGGCAACAGGTCACGCGGCCATTGCACACGTACGCTATCCAACAGCTGGTGGTGGCGGAATCGAAAACGTACAGCCGTTATTATTCCGTTCATCAACAGGCTCATTGGCGATTGCGCATAACGGAAACTTAGTAAATGCCAATCACTTAAAGCAAAACTTAGAGCGTTCAGGTAGTATTTTCAATTCGACATCCGATACAGAAGTCGTGATCCACTTAATTAAAAAGTCGTCACACTCACCGTTTCGAGCAAAGGTGAAAAATGCCCTTTCTTTATTAAAAGGTGCCTTTGCCCTTATGATTTTAACGAAAGACATGATGATTGTCGCGCGTGATCGCAACGGTTTACGCCCTCTATCATTAGGTAAATTAGGCGACGCTTGGGTTGTTGCATCGGAAACATGTGCATTTGATTTAATCGGTGCGGAATATGTGCGCGATGTAGAACCAGGCGAGCTATTATACATTACAAACAACGGTTTAGAAGTAGACCGCATTTCAGACGACATTGCACCACGTGCGATGTGCGCAATGGAGTACGTATACTTTGCACGTCCAGATTCAAACATCGATACGGTAAACGTCCACATGGCGCGTAAACGTATGGGGCGTGAGCTTGCACGTGAAGTAGCAGGCATTGAAGCGGACGTTGTGACAGGTGTACCGGATTCATCGCTATCGTCTGCGATTGGGTTTGCGGAAGAAAGTGGCATTCCGTACGAGCTTGGTTTAATTAAAAACCGTTACGTCGGTCGTACGTTCATTCAGCCAACGCAAGAGCTGCGCGAGCGCGGTGTTAAAATGAAGCTTTCGCCAGTCGTACAAGTCGTGAAAGGTAAGCGCGTCATTATGGTGGATGATTCGATCGTGCGCGGTACGACGTCAAAACGTATTGTACGCATGTTAAAAGAAGCAGGTGCAGCAGAGGTACACGTGATGATTACATCGCCACCGATGACGAATCCATGCTTCTACGGCATTGATACGTCAACGTCAGAGCAGTTAATCGCTTCTAGCCATAGCGTTGAAGAAATTCGCGAGGCAATCGAAGCGGATACATTAACGTTTTTAACACCTGAAGGCATGGTGCGTGCAACGGCGCGTCCGTTCGATGATGAAAACGGCGGTCTTTGCATGGCTTGTTTCACAGGGAACTACCCAACAGAAATTTTCTCAGATACAGTTTTACCACACGAAAAAGAGTGTTAATGAAAACAGCATTCGTGCGTATTGCACGAATGCGTTTTCTACAAGTAAGTAACGATGCTTTTTAAAATTTAGGAGGATCAATCAAGATGTCTAAAGCATATGAGCAAGCAGGCGTAAATATCGAGGCAGGTTATGAAGCAGTTCAACGTATGAAATCACATGTGGAACGTACAAATCGTTTAGGTGTAATGGGCACATTCGGCGGCTTTGGCGGCATGTTCGACTTATCAACATTAAACTTAAAAGAACCGGTACTGATCTCAGGTACAGACGGCGTTGGAACAAAATTAAAGTTAGCGTTTATGGTAGATAAACACGATACAATCGGAATCGACTGTGTAGCAATGTGTGTAAATGATATTGTCGCACAAGGTGCAGAACCACTTTACTTCCTTGACTACGTAGCTGTAGGAAAGGCAGAGCCAGCAAAAATCGAACAAATCGTAAAAGGTGTAGCGGATGGCTGTGTGCAATCAGGCGCTGCATTAATCGGTGGCGAAACGGCAGAAATGCCAGGTCTTTATGAAGAAGATGAATACGATTTAGCAGGATTTGCGGTAGGTGCTTGTGAGAAGGCAGACATCGTAACAGGCGAGCGCATTGCAGAAGGTGACGTTTTAATCGGGATCGCATCAAGCGGTGTTCATTCAAACGGTTACTCATTAGTGCGTAAAGTTGTATTTGCAGATCATGACTATGCAGTCGATGCAGTAGTGGAAGGCTATGAAGACTTAGGTCCGATTGGTGAAGCACTACTCGTTCCAACGAAGCTTTATGCAAAGCCAGTGCTTGCGGCGTTAAAAGCAGCGGACGTACATGGTTGTGCGCACGTAACAGGTGGCGGTTTCTATGAAAACTTACCACGTATGATGCCAGCTGGTTTAGCAACTGAAATCGATTTAGGCTCTTGGCCAGTGCTACGCATTTTTGAATTCTTAAAAGATAAAGGGCAACTTGCAGATAAAGATTTATACAATGTATTCAACATGGGCATTGGTTTTGTACTTGCCGCACCAGCAGCAGAGGCAGCGAAAGTAATCGAAGCGATCGAAGCGAACGGTGAAAAAGCATATACAATTGGCCGCGTTGTAAAAGGCGAAGGCGTTCTTTTCAACGGGGAGCATGATGGGAGCTTAGTGTAATGACAAACATTGCCGTATTTGCTTCAGGAAGTGGCTCAAACTTCGAAGCGATTCAACAGTCCATTGAACGTGGTGAGCTTCAAGCAAACATCGCGCTTGTCGTTACGGACAAACCAGGAGCGTATGTCGAAACACGTGCAGCGAAATTTAACATTCCAGTGCTTGCACTTAGCCCGAAAAGCTTTGACACAAAAGCGGCATACGAGCAAGCGATTGTCGACGAGCTACGTGCGCGTGACATCGAGTGGGTCGTGCTTGCAGGTTACATGCGCTTAGTATCCGAAACGCTGTTAACGGCGTATGCGTCAAAAATCGTCAACATTCACCCATCTCTTTTACCGTCGTTCCCAGGGAAAGATGCAATCGGACAAGCGCTTGCACACGGCGTAAAAGTAACGGGTGTAACGGTACACTTTGTCGATGAAGGGATGGACACAGGTCCAATCATCGCGCAAACAGCCGTAGATGTTGTTGAAGGCGACCGCGCGCAAACAGAAGCAGCGATTCATAAAGCAGAGCATGCGCTATATACAGTAGCACTACAGCAATTATTTGCAGGTAAAGTAGAAGCGAAGTAATAGCTTCAACATAAAGACGCGTTACAATAGAGCATAATGTTCGAAATGATGGGAGCGCATCGGCGAGACTCCTTGAGGAAAAGCGTGTGACTTGAGACCCCACAGACGCGACGTAGGAGCGACGAGGAGGCTCAAGCCACGCCTCAGGAAAGCGAGCCAAATGCAAGCGACCATCATTTACAGTGAAACTTGAAAGCGAAAACAAAGGAACAAACTTTAAGGAGGTCGTCATCGTGACGAAACGTGCACTTATTAGTGTTTCAGATAAAAATGGTATTTTAGAATTTGCAAAAGAATTAGTAGCGCTTGGCTATGAAGTATTATCAACAGGTGGAACGAAAAAGTTATTACAAGACAACAACGTACCAGTAACGGCTGTTGACGAAGTAACAAAATTCCCAGAAATTTTAGATGGTCGCGTCAAAACATTAAACCCGATGATCCACGGTGGTCTTTTAGGGAAATTCGACGAGCCAAGTCACGTCGCACAAATGGAAGAGCACGGCATTGAGCCAATCGAAATCGTCTGTGTAAACCTTTACCCATTTGTTGAAACGATTTCAAAGCCAGATGTAACGTGGGATGATGCGATTGAAAACATCGACATCGGTGGTCCGACGATGCTACGCTCTGCAGCGAAAAACCACGCATACGTAACGGTAATCGTTGATGCAAACGACTACGAAGCAGTACTTGCAGAATTAAAAGAAGACGGTCAAACAACGCTTGCAACACGTCAACGTTTAGCAGCAAAAGTATTCCGTCACACAGCTGCATATGATTCGTACATTTCAAATCATTTAACAGCGGCAATTGGTGAAGAGTTCCCAGAAAACTTAACCGTTACATATGAATTAAAACAAAACTTACGCTATGGCGAAAACCCACACCAAAAAGCGGCATTTTACCAAAAGCGCCTAGGTTCGGATTTCTCAATCGCGTACGCAACGCAATTACACGGAAAAGAACTTTCATACAACAACATTCAAGATGCCAATGCAGCACTTCAAATCGTGAAGGAATTTGATCTTCCTGCAGCGGTTGCAGTGAAGCATATGAACCCTTGTGGTGTCGGTACAGGTGAAACGATCGAAGCGGCGTTTGCAAAAGCATACGAAGCGGATCCAACGTCCATTTTCGGTGGCATCATCGCATTAAACAAAGAAGTAGATGCAGCAACTGCAGCACAATTATCGGGCATCTTCTTAGAAATCATTATCGCACCGTCATTCACAGAGGAAGCGTTAAACATTTTAACAGCGAAGAAAAACATTCGCTTAATGACAATCGACTTCTCACAAGCAAAACAAGATGATTTCAATGTTGTATCGGTTGAAGGTGGCTTACTTGTACAAGAGCCAGATCGTTCAGGCTTCAAAGATGCGGACATTCAAGTTGTAACAGACCGCGAACCAACTGAGGAAGAATGGGCAGCGTTAAAACTAGGTTGGGCAGTTGTGAAACATGTAAAATCAAACGCCATCGTTGTGACAGATGCGCACATGACATTAGGTGTTGGTGCTGGTCAAATGAACCGTGTCGGCGCGGCGAAAATTGCGTTTGAGCAAGCGGGTGAAAAAGCAAACGGTGCAGCACTTGCATCAGACGCGTTCTTCCCAATGGGCGATACAGTAGAAGCAGCAGCAAAAGCGGGCATTAAAGCAATCATTCAACCAGGTGGCTCGATTAAAGACCAAGAATCGATCGACGCAGCAAACAAAGCTGGCATCGCGATGGTATTCACAGGCGTACGTCACTTCAAACATTAATAAACATAAAAAAGCGAGTGTTCGTTACGTAAGCGCTAGCAGCTTCCATAATGAATACATGTGTTACGGGATATAAAGAATTCGTCACAACTTTACAATAAAAAATACAAAAGCTATAGCAACAGCGTCTTATTCACAGTATAATAGAATAATGTTTCGCAACTATTCTGGCCGGATAGTGGCAGAAGCGTTTCGCATGATGAAAGAAAGGCGGTTTTTCTGGCCGGAAAACATGCCACTTTCTAGATTGAACGGCTTTGGCCGGACGTTCAATCGTCAAAAAAAGGGACTGTTACACAATCAACTTTGGTCGGGGGATTGTGTGTACAGAAAAATATTATGAGGCATGTATACATACTATTCTGGTCGGATACTATGCATGCATGCTCCGTAATAAAAAACGCTCGCCTATGTTATGTAGGCGGGCATTTTTTATACGTGTAGATGGCTGTTGCTTCTTACAGGAGGAAAATGATATGAACATTTTAGTAATTGGTAGCGGTGGTCGTGAGCATGCGATCGCTAAACAATTTAACGAAGCACCATCGGTAACAAATGTCTTTGTTGCCCCAGGAAATGACGGCATGAAACGCGATGCAACGGTAACAGGCATCGACGCACTTGATTTTGCAGCGCTTGCAAACTTCGCAAAGGAAAACGATGTGGCATTAACATTCGTTGGACCAGAGCAACCACTTGCTGCTGGTATTGTGGACTATTTCAATGAGCAAGGTCTTGTTATTTTCGGACCGACAAAGGCTGCAGCGCAAATTGAAGGGTCAAAATCGTATGCGAAAGATATCATGAACAAATACAACATCCCTACAGCAGCACACGAAACGTTTACAGAAGCGGATCAAGCAGTAGCGTATATTCAAGCGCAAGGTGCACCAATCGTTATTAAAGCGGACGGCTTAGCCGCTGGTAAAGGTGTAATCGTTGCGATGACAGAACAAGAAGCAATCGACGCGGTACAAGATATGATCGGTAACCAACGCTTCGGTGATTCGTCATCGAAAGTAGTAATCGAAGAATTCCTTGACGGTGAAGAGTTCTCATTCATGTCATTTGTACATAAAGGACAAATTTACCCAATGGTCATCGCGCAAGACCATAAGCGTGCATTTGATGGCGACAAAGGTCCAAACACAGGTGGTATGGGCGCGTACTCACCAGTACCACAAATTGGGCAAGACGTTATCGATGTTGCATACGACACAATCGTTGTGCCAACAGTCGAAGCGATGGAGCAAGAAGGCGTATCGTTTACAGGTATTTTATATGCCGGCTTAATTTTAACGAAAAATGGCCCGAAAGTAATCGAGTTTAACGCGCGCTTTGGCGATCCAGAAACACAAGTTGTATTACCACGTATGGCATCAGATTTCGGCTTATTTATGACGGCGCTGATGAATGAGGAAGCGTTTGACTTACAATGGTCAGAAGAAGCGATGCTAGGTGTTGTTGTAGCAGCAGAAGGCTACCCAGGTGACGTCGAAAAAGGCAATGCATTACCAAATTTAGACGCATTAAGCGCTTCACACGATGTATTCCATGCAGGCACAAAAGAAGTGGATGGGACATTCGTTGGGAACGGCGGACGCGTGCTATTAGTTGGGGCGAAAGCAGCGACGTTAAAAGAAGCACAGGAAAAAGTGTACGCAGGGATTAACAGCGAGAAGTGGGACAATTTCTTCTACCGCACAGATATCGGCTGGCGCACATTTAAATAAATAATTGCCATTGAACGAAGCCTGTTTTCAGTGCTTCGTTCTTTGCAATGCGCACGTACATATTGACTGCATATAGGGCAAATGAGTGCATAACGAACACCTTTGTTAATTTTTTGTAATATCGTTTGCTGTACTTTGCGACGATAAAGTGCGATGTGGTACTATGGAAGAAAGAGCAAATAAAGGGGGACTGTTGTGTGTTTGAACCAGTTTGGAAAATGAATGACATTCGAAATCAAGTAGCGGTAATTGATGGTCTTCGCGCACCAACAATCGTCCTACAAAATGCGCGTTACTTACATAGTGTATTTCGTGACTGGCGTTTCGGAAACATTTGGATTTTAGATGACCGCATCGTGTATGTTGGCGACGACATGCCAACAAATACAGCGCATACCGAAATTGTTGATGTAGCAGGAAAAACGGTTGTACCAGGTTATATTGAGCCGCATGTGCATCCGCATCAATTGTATAATCCAGTATCATTTGCACGCTATGCGATGAAAACAGGGACATCGACAATGCTGTGCGATAACTTAGCGATGTTTTTAGCTTTAGAAAATAAGAAAGCGTTTTCAATGATGGATCGTTGGAAGTCATTGCCGACGCAGTTTTACTGGTGGGTACGCTTTGATTCGCAAACGCAGCTTGAGCATGAGCATGAAGTGTTTTCAATGGAAAATGTTTTAGAATGGATTGAGCGTCCAGACGTGTTAATGGGCGGCGAAGTAACCGGCTGGCCGCGCTTAATGGCGGGCGATGATGAAATGTTATATTGGATCCAAGCGGCGAAGCTAAAAAGTAAAAAAATCGAAGCGCATTTACCAGGTGCATCGGAAAAAACGCTGGCGAAAATGCGGTTATTTGGTGCGAACGGCGATCATGAGGCGATGACGATTGACGATGTTGAAAAACGCATCAATCAAGGGTATGCCGTGACGCTACGTTATTCTTCGATTCGTCCAGATCTGGGCAATATTTTAGCGGACATCGTGAAAAAAGAATGGAACATTTTCCACCATTTAATGATGACAACAGACGGTTCAACACCAATGTTCCACGAAGATGGTGTAATGGATAAATGCATTCGTGCTGCGCTTGAAGCAGGTGTATCACCTGTCGATGCATACAATATGGCAAGCTACAACGTCGCAAAGTATTATGCGGTATCGAACTTACACGGCATGATTGCAACAGGACGTTTTGCGACGTTAAACATTTTAACGGATGAATGGACACCGACACCGATTGCGGTCATGGCAAAAGGGAAATGGATGGTGCGTGATGGTGAGGAAGTGTACGACTGGCCTGAGGAGACGTTTGCGGAGTTTACGCCGCTTGCCCTTGATTTTGAACTAAATGAAAGCGATTTCCAGTTTTCGATTCCGTTCGGCATTGAGCTTGTCAACGATGTGATTACGAAGCCGTATAGCGTCAACATGCATTTAAACAAGCAGTCCATCGTACAAAACGATGATGAGTGCTATTTAATGCTGCTTGATAAGTTTGGCAAATGGCATGTCAACACGTTCATTAAAGGCTTCGCAAGCAACGTTCAAGGCTTTGCATCAACGTATTCAACAACAGGCGACGTTATTTTAATCGGTAAAAGCATCGAAGCGATGATGCAAGCATTTCATGAAGTGAAAAAGCTCGGTGGCGGGATCGTACTCATTGAGCAGGAACGCGTCGTTGCACATATTCCACTGACGGTCGGTGGATTAATGAGCGATGCACCGATGGAGGCGTTAATTGAGCAGGAGCGTGCACTGACAGATGCGCTTCGCGAACGCGGTTTCAATAAAGGGGATGCCATTTATAGCTTGCTATTTTTACAGTCGACGCATTTACCGTACATTCGCATTACACCTAAAGGGTTATATGACGTGATGAAAAAGAACATTTTATTGCCAGCGATGATGCGCTAGCACATGGCACGACTACATTACTGCAATAATGCAAATTATTACAATTTTGCATCATAACGCGTTTTACTTTATTATGTTAAAGTGATGATTTAAAATAAGAAGAAGCAGTATGTTAGCGCGGTATAACAGTCATAATGCACTGGTCATAACGCTCACGATATATGGTATAGTCCTATATGGTGATTAGAGGAGGAGTACGTATGCAAATTGAAAAGATTCGCGGGCATCAAACAGATCAATTGTTTAAAGCGGTGCTTGAATTAAAAGATATCGAGGAGTGCTATAAGTTTTTCGATGATTTATGCACAATTAGTGAAATTCAATCGCTTGCACAGCGTTTTGAGGTCGCACATTTATTACGTTTAAAGAAAACGTATGAAACGATTAAAAAGGAAACTGGCGCATCTACTGCAACAATCTCACGTGTTCGTCGCTGTTTTGATTACGGAAACGATACATACGATGAAATGCTTGGACGTCTTTATCCAGATGAAAAACCATTCCAACCAGGGAAAGGTACAAAATAATGGGAAACTAGGCAGCGGTTTGTTGCCTAGTTTTTCTTTATTTAATCGTTTCAACACAAATGCACAACGTCATAAATTCCGCTATACTAATGCAAGTAACATACAATGATAAAGGTAGGGACCAACAATGGATTTCAAACAATGGCGACATGTTTTTAAAATAGACCCAGCAAAACCAATTTCAGACGAGGCGCTTGAGCAAATTTGCGAATCGGGCACGGACGTATTATTAGTCGGCGGCACAGACGGCATCACGCTAGATAACGTGCTTGATATTTTAGTGCGCGTGCGTCGCTATAGCGTACCGGTTGCGCTGGAAATTTCGACAATCGATTCGATTACACCAGCATTTGATTATTACTTCATTCCAACGGTGTTAAATAGTGAAGACCCAACATGGATTAAAGGGTTGCATCATGAAGCGCTAAAACAATTTGGCGATGTAATGGTATGGGATGAACTCGTAGCAGAAGGATATTGCGTGTTAAATCCTAATTGCAAAGTGGCACACGCAACGAGTGCAAAAACCGATTTAGATATTGAGGATGTTGTCGCGTATGCGCGTTTAGCTGAAAACTACTTTAAGCTGCCAATTTTTTATATGGAATATAGCGGCACGTACGGCGATGTATCATACGTAGAAGCGGTAAGTGAAGTGCTGGATCAAACGCATCTGTTCTACGGTGGCGGCATTACAACTGTTCAACAAGCAGCGGAAATGGCTAAGTTTGCGGATACCGTTGTAGTCGGAAACATTATTTATGATGATTTAAAGGCAGCGTTAAAGACCGTAAAAGCGGTAAAAGATGTGGTAAAATAGAAACGAATGTTCGATTTTAAACGCTTGAACGAAGCGAGAAAGAGGTGGCAAAATGGAACATATTACGAATAATTTATTAAAAGGCATGAACAAAGAGCAAGCAGAAGCCGTGAAAACGACGGAAGGACCGCTGTTAATTATGGCCGGTGCAGGCTCGGGGAAAACGCGCGTATTAACACACCGCATTGCCTATTTAATTGTAGAAAAAGAAGTGTATCCATCAAAAATTTTAGCAATTACATTTACGAATAAAGCCGCGCGCGAAATGCGTGAGCGAATTGATGCTATTTTAGGCGCAGGAACGGGTGAGCGCATGTGGGTATCGACGTTTCACTCGATGTGTGTGCGTATTTTACGCCGCAACATCGACCGCATCGGCTATGCGAAAAGCTTTTCGATTTTAGATATGACGGATCAATTAACGGTTGTGAAAAACGTCTTAAAAGAGCAAAATATCGACCCGAAAAAATACGATCCGCGCGCCATTTTAAATACGATTAGCTCCGCGAAAAATGAGTGTATTGATGCGGCGACATTTAAAGCGAATATGAACGCGCACAATCCGTTTGAAAAAATAGCTTCACAAGTATATGAAGGCTATCAAGAGCGATTAAAGCGCAACCAGTCATTAGACTTTGATGACCTGATCATGATGACGATTCGTTTATTTAAAGAAGCACCGGACGTGTTAGAGTTTTACCAAGATAAGTTCCAATACATTCATGTCGACGAGTATCAAGATACCAATAATTCCCAATACCAATTAGTGCAAATGCTTGCGGCGAAGTTTCAAAACATTTGCGTTGTCGGTGACTCGGATCAATCAATCTATCGCTGGCGCGGTGCAGATATTGGCAACATTTTATCATTTGAAAAAGACTACCCGAATGCGAACGTGATTTTACTTGAGCAAAACTATCGCTCGACAAAAACGATTTTAGCAGCCGCAAACGGTGTCATTGATCACAATAAAAGCCGCTACAAAAAAGCGCTGCGTACCGACAATGTAGAAGGCGAACGCATTCAAGTATTTAAAGCATCAAATGAATTTGAAGAAACACGTCACGTTGTTGAGACGATCAAGCAATTAATGCAGCGAGAAAACCGTAAGCTCGATGATTTTGCGATTTTATATCGCACGAACGCGCAGTCTCGTGGGATGGAAGAAACGCTTGTAAAGTCGAACTTGCCATACCAAATCGTCGGCGGCACAAAGTTCTATGATCGCAAAGAAATTAAAGATATTTTAGCGTACTTACGTTTAATTGCGAACAACGACGATGACTTATCACTTGCGCGTATTATTAATGAGCCAAAGCGCAGCATCGGTGGCACATCGTTTGATAAAATGCTTGGCTTTGCGATGCAGTATGATCGCTCCATTTACGATGCGCTGCAGGAAGTCGATTTCATGGGCTTAACGGCGCGTGCAGCTAATGCGGCTACACAGTTCCGTGCATTAATTGAAAACTTCACGAAGCAATCGGAATTTTTATCGGTGACGGAGCTTGTGGAAGAAGTGATTGAAAAAACGGGTTATCGCGCGATGTTAGAAGCGGAAAAATCAATCGAAGCGCAAAGTCGCCTTGAAAACTTACAGGAGTTTTTAACGGTAACGAAAGCGTTCGAGCAGCGCAGTGAAGATCAATCACTCGTCGCGTTTTTAACGGACTTAGCGCTTATTGCGGACATCGATTCACTCGATGAGGAAGCAAAGGAGCAAGGGACGATTATTTTAATGACGATGCATGCAGCAAAAGGGCTTGAGTTCCCGGTTGTGTTCATCATCGGTCTAGAGGAAAACATCTTCCCACACGCCCGTTCTCTTGATGACGACGATGAAATGGAAGAGGAACGTCGCTTGATGTATGTCGGCACGACGCGTGCAGAAGAGCGTTTGTACTTATCATGCGCAGGCTCACGTACGATCTTTGGCCGCAGCCAATACAATCGTCCATCGCGCTTTTTAGATGAAATTCCAGAGGAGCTTATTGAATACGTATCAAAAGCACCACAGCGTGCAACGTTTGATCGTTACCGTACGCAACCGACCATTACAAAGCCATCGTACAGCGCGAAACAAGTGCGTACAGCGCCATCAACAAACTGGCAAGTCGGCAATAAAGCATCGCATAAAAAATGGGGTGTTGGTACGGTTGTGAGCGTTCGTGGTGAAGGTGATGATACAGAATTAGATATCGCATTCCCAGGTGAAGGCATTAAGCGATTGCTTGCGAAGTTTGCGCCGATTGAGAAAGCGTAGGAGGTACAAAGAATGAATGAACTAGAACAGCGCGTAGCTGAACTAAATAAGTTGCTGCATGAATATGGACATGCGTATTACGTCATGGACAATCCCGTTGTACCAGATAGTGTGTACGATCAATTACTGCATGAATTAATCGAACTAGAAGCGCAAAATCCGTCGCTTATTTATCCAGACTCCCCGACGCAGCGTGTTGGCGGTACGGTGTTAGCTGGCTTTGAAAAAGTGGAGCATACGACGCGTATGTTAAGCTTATCGAACGCTTTTAACGAGGAAGATTTACGCGACTTTGACCGTAAAATTCGTGAAGCGATTGGCGAGCAAGTTTCATATGTGTGCGAGCTGAAAATTGATGGTTTAGCGATCGCACTGCGCTATGAAAATGGCGTATTTATGCAAGGTGCAACGCGTGGCGATGGCTCGGTCGGTGAAGATATTACGGCGAACTTAAAGACAATTAAGGCAATTCCACTGCGCTTAAACGAGCCGGTTACAATTGAAGTGCGCGGTGAGGCATACATGCCAAAATCATCGTTTGATGCGTTAAATGCACGTCGCGCGGAGCAAGGCGAGGAGCTGTTTGCGAATCCTCGTAATGCGGCGGCGGGCTCATTGCGTCAGCTTGACCCGAAAATTGCGGCAAGCCGTAACTTATCGACGTTTATTTACAGCGTTGGTGGAGATGCGGAGCAATACGGCATTAATGGTCACGACGAAATGCTTTCGTATTTACAGGCGCTTGGCTTTAAAACGAATAATGAGCGCTTAGCATGTGCATCGATTGACGATGTGCTAGCCTATATCGAAAAGTGGACAGCAGCACGTCCACACTTACCGTACGAAATTGATGGCATCGTCATTAAAGTCGACAGCTTTGCGCAGCAAGACGAGCTAGGCTTTACAGCAAAAAGTCCGCGCTGGGCCATTGCATATAAATTCCCAGCGGAGGAAGTAATGACGACGCTTTTTGATATTGAATTAACGGTTGGACGTACAGGCGTTGTAACACCGACAGCTATTTTAGCGCCGGTACAAGTAGCAGGAACGACTGTACAGCGTGCATCACTTCATAATGAAGACTTAATTCGCGAAAAAGATATTCGCCTTGGTGATACTGTTATTATTCGAAAAGCGGGTGACATTATTCCAGAAGTCGTGTCGGTTGTGTTAGATCAACGTCCAGAAGGAACAACGCCCTATGAAATGCCGTCTCATTGTATAGCGTGTGACAGTGAGCTTGTGCGCATTGAAGGGGAAGTGGCACTGCGCTGTGTGAACCCTGCGTGTGCTGCGCAACTTGCAGAAGGCATTAAACACTTCGTATCGCGCAATGCGATGAACATTGACGGACTCGGTGAAAAGGTTGTGGAGCAGCTGTTACGTGAGCAATACATTGCGGACGTCGCGGACTTATACACACTTGAAGTGGAGCCGTTACTTGCGTTAGAACGCATGGGACAAAAATCAGCAACGAACTTAGTTGAAGCAATTGACAAGTCAAAAACAAATTCGCTGGAGCGTTTATTATTTGGTCTTGGCATTCGTCACGTCGGCGAAAAAGCGGCGAAAATTTTAGCAGCTGAATTTGAAACGATCGATGCACTGCGTGAGGCAACGATGGAGCAACTTATCGCCATTCATGAAATTGGTGATAAAATGGCCGATTCGATCATCGCATATTTTGATAACGACGATGTAGGGCATTTGCTTGAAAAATTGCAGCAAGCAGGCGTTAACATGACGTTTACAGGCAAAAAAGTCGATGCGTCAAACATCGATAGCTTCTTTGCGGGTAAGACGGTTGTGCTAACAGGAAAGCTGACGCAGCTGACGCGCAACGAGGCAAAGGCGAAGTTAGAGGCGCTCGGTGCGACTGTAGCAGGAAGCGTTAGTAAAAAGACTGACCTTGTCGTAGCAGGAGAAGACGCAGGTTCCAAGCTCGCAAAAGCGGAGCAACTTGGTATTGAAGTTTGGGATGAAGCACGTTTAGTGGAACAATTTGCGTAAGGAGAAGAAGATGAAAAAATTCATACCAATCGCACTTGCCTCTGTATTACTTTTATCAGCATGTGCGCCAAAACAAGAAAAAGACGAAGAAGTCGTTCAAGATAAAGAAAAAGTAGAAACGACCATTATTCCGAGCAATCAGTTAGATGGCAACTATTACAAAACGCTTGTACCGTATAAGGAAAGTGCTGCGCGTGGCGCTGTTGCATCAAACATTTATACAAAATATGACGTGGCAGAAACAGAAACGAGCTTAATGCGCCTCTCTCAAAGTGTGTTCAATACAGATGATTATTACTTCCAAGAAGGGCAGTTTATTTCGTATGATGCCGTGTATGACTGGCTAGCGCGTTCGAATAAAAATGAGCTTGGCTTAAATCCAGCAGCACCAGATGATATGGACCCAACGCAGCGCGCGAAAGAAGCACCAAACTACTTAGCGCATATTGTGGAGCAAAACTACTTAACGAAAACAGAAGACGGGAAAGTAGCGCTTGGTGGGATCTCGATTGGTCTTGCGATGAACTCGATTTACTATTATCAAAAAGAGCAATACGGTGAATATTATGAAGAGCCGATTGGAGACGAAAAGCTTCTTGCAGAAGGAAAGCGTATGGCTGATGAAGTGGTGAAACGTCTCCGTGAAATGGAAGGTGTCGGCGATGTACCAATTATGGTCGGGGTATTCAAGCAGCTTTCACGTAACTCAATTGTACCAGGAACGTACATCGCAACAGCGATTGCCGATGCAGGGAAGACGCAAGTAGGTGAGTGGACGAAGCTGAACGAACAATACGTCACATTCCCGATGTCGTCACCAGAGGACATTTATCGCGAGTTAAATACGAGCTTCCAAAACTTTAAGCAAGACATCGATGAATACTTTGCGAACTACACGAGCGTGATCGGCCGAGCGTTTTACAAAGATAACGTTGTGCAGCATTTAGAGATCGAGGTACCGGTTCAGTTTTACAGCAAATCAGAGATCATTGGCTTCACGCAATATTTAACCGGTGTGCTGTATAGCGAGTTCCCAGCGGACTTAGCAATCGAGGTTGATATTACGTCGATGAACGGTGCAGAAGCGCTTATTTTAAAAGAGCGTGATGCGAAGGAACCGACCGTTCACATTTACAATTAAACTGTCGAAACAGCCGAAATGTTATGACATTGACGCGTCATTTTTGACTGTGTAGAAAATATGAATTTTGCTTTAGTAGAATAGTGCAGTAGAGCATACTGTACTATTCTTTTCGCGTAAAAAATGATATGATTATTGGCAGGTTTTAAAATTCGGAGGTGTAAAAACATGGCGAAATTATCAACAGAAGAAGTAAAGCACGTTGCGCATTTAGCACGTCTTGCAATTACAGATGCAGAAGCGG
Source organism: Caryophanon sp. (assembly GCA_018384745.1). Taxonomy (GTDB): domain Bacteria; phylum Bacillota; class Bacilli; order Bacillales_A; family Planococcaceae; genus Caryophanon. Next base: position 23,444 of record JAHAYH010000102.1, read on the forward strand.
AGAAATTTGCGGAGCAACTAGGTAAAATTACAGACTTTGCAGAGCAATTAAACGAGTTAGACACGACAAACGTTGAACCAACTTCACACGTATTCCCAATCGTAAACGTAATGCGCGAAGACGTAGCAGGCGAAGGTTTAGATCGTGAAAAAATGATGCTAAACGTAAAAGAGCAAGAAGCTGGACAAGTAAAAGTACCATCAATTTTAGAATAGGAGGCGCAGACCATGACATTATTTGAACGTTCTTCAACAGAACTACAAGAAGGCTTACATAATGGTGAGTTAACAATTACACAATTAACACAAGAAGCGTTCGACCGCATCGAGAAATTAGATGGCGACGTACAAGCGTTCTTAGCGTTAAACAAAGAAAAAGCATTAGCAGAAGCGGCTGAAATGGACAAAGTGCCTACTGAAAACCGCGGACCTTTATTCGGTTTACCAATCGGCGTAAAGGACAACATCGTAACGGAAGGTTTAGAAACGACATGTGCGTCTAAAATTTTAGAAGGCTTCATGCCAATTTACGATGCAACAGTTGTGAAAAAATTACGCGATGCAGGCATGGTAACAGTTGGTAAGTTAAACATGGACGAATTCGCAATGGGTTCTTCAAACGAAAACTCAGCATTTAAAGCAACGAAAAACCCTTGGAACTTAAACCACGTACCAGGTGGTTCTTCAGGTGCGTCTGCAGCAGCAGTAGCAGCTGGCGAAGTACCGTTTTCTTTAGGTTCTGATACAGGTGGTTCAATCCGTCAACCAGCTGCTTACTGTGGCGTTGTAGGGATGAAACCAACTTACGGACGTGTATCACGTTTTGGTTTAGTTGCATTCGCATCTTCGTTAGACCAAATCGGACCACTTACACGCAACGTACGCGACAACGCTTTATTACTTGAAGCGATCGCAGGTGTGGACGAGCATGATTCAACTTCTGCTGACGTGCCAGTACCAAACTACGCATCAGCGTTAAACGGCGACATTAAAGGTTTAAAAATCGCGTTACCAAAAGAATTCCTTGGTGAAGGCGTTGGCGAAGCAGCGAAGCAATCAGTACTTGATGCAATCGAAGTATTAAAAGGCTTAGGTGCTACAGTGGAAGAAGTATCACTTCCTCACTCAAAATACGCACTTGCTGCTTACTACATTCTTTCATCTTCAGAAGCTTCTTCAAATCTTTCTCGTTTCGACGGTATTCGTTACGGTTACCGTGCAGAAGGGGCGAAAAACTTAATGGAGCTTTACAAACAAACACGTGCTGAGGGCTTCGGTGACGAAGTAAAACGTCGTATCATGTTAGGGACGTATTCATTATCAGCAGGTACGTATGATGCTTACTACAAAAAAGCACAACAAGTACGTACATTAATTAAACAAGACTACGATAACGTATTCGAAAACTACGACGTAATCATTGGCCCAACTGCACCAACACCAGCATTCGCAATCGGTGAAAACGTAGATGACCCAATGACAATGTACGCAAACGATATTTTAACAATTCCAATGAACTTAGCCGGTGTACCAGCAATTTCGATTCCATGTGGTTTCGAAAATGGTTTACCATTAGGTTTACAATTAATCGGTAAGCACTTCGACGAGGAAACGTTATACCGCGTTGCTTACGCTTACGAGCAAAAAACTGATTTTGCAAAACAAACACCAGCACTATGGGAGGGAAAATAAATGACAAACTTTGAAACGATTATCGGTTTAGAAGTGCACGTTGAGTTAAAAACGCAGTCGAAAATTTTCTCTAGCTCACCAAACCATTTCGGTGCTGAGCCGAACTCAAACACATCTGTAATCGACTTAGGTTACCCAGGTGTTTTACCAGTGTTAAACAAGCAAGTTGTCGACTATGCAATGCGCGCAGCTTTAGCATTAAACATGGAAATTGAGCAAGAAACAAAATTCGACCGTAAAAACTATTTCTATCCAGACAATCCGAAAGCTTACCAAATTTCACAATTCGATAAGCCAATCGGTAAAAACGGCTGGATCGAAATCGAAATTCCAGAAAAAGACGGTAAACCTGGTTACAAGAAAAAAATCGGTATTACACGTTTACACATGGAAGAAGATGCTGGTAAATTATCACACGCAAACGGCTACTCATTAGTTGACTTCAACCGTCAAGGAACACCGCTTGTAGAGATCGTTTCTGAGCCAGACATCCGCACGCCAGACGAAGCGTATGCGTACTTAGAAAAATTAAAATCAATCATCCAATATACAGGCGTTTCAGACGTTCGTATGGAGGAAGGTTCACTTCGCTGTGATGCCAACATTTCATTACGTCCATACGGTCAAGAAAAGTTCGGCACAAAAGCAGAGCTTAAAAACTTAAACTCATTCAACTTCGTGCGTAAAGGCTTAGAGTATGAAGAAATTCGCCAAGCGGAAGTGTTATCTTCAGGCGGCATCATCGAGCAAGAAACGTTACGTTTTGATGAAAAAACAGGTAAAACAATTTTAATGCGTGTGAAAGAAGGTACGGATGATTACCGTTACTTCCCAGAGCCAGACTTAGTGCGTCTTTCGATTTCGGACGAGTGGGTTGAGCGCGTACGTGCTGAAATTCCTGAGCTTCCAGACCAACGTAAAGAGCGTTACATCTCTGAGCTTGGTTTAACAGCTTACGATGCAAACGTATTAGTAATTAACAAAGAGATTTCTGATTTCTTCGATGCAACTGTACAACATGGTGCAGATGCGAAATTAGCATCTAACTGGTTAATGGGTGATATTTCTGCATACTTAAACGCTGAGCAAAAAGAATTGAAAGATACAGCATTAACTGCTGAAAACTTAGCAGGTATGATTAAGTTAATTTCTGACGGTACGATTTCGTCTAAAATCGCGAAAAAAGTATTCACGGAGTTAGTGGAAAACGGTGGCGACGCAGCGAAAATCGTGAAGGAAAAAGGCTTAGTTCAAATTTCTGACCCAGAAGTAATCCGCGGATTCGTAACAGCTGCACTTGATGCAGATCCACAATCTGTAGAGGACTACAAAGGCGGTAAAGAGCGCGCTCTTAAAGCATTCTTAGGTAAAATTATGAAAGAATCTAAAGGGCAAGCAAACCCACAATTAACGAACCAAATTCTTCTTGAAGAAATTAACAAACGCTAATTGACGGAAACTGTCTAGCATTTTTGCTAGGCAGTTTTTTGTGTGATAAATTCCCTTTATTTTTTTGAAATGGTAAAATTGAGGAATGAAGGAGTGGTTATGATGAATGGTTTAATGGATCCAATGTGGGAAAGTCAGCTACAAAAATTTGAGCCGTTAAAAGTATTTACGCTAGGGCGTTATACGTGCAAGCTCATGGTGTTACAAGACAGCAATGCGATGATGAGCTATCCGTATCGCTTATTTGTATTTGAAGAAGAACAGGCCCCATTAGCGGCGTTTAACTATGAAGTATCTGGTGGGATCGGTGCGTTTTACGGGGTGACGCTACAACAGCGACGCATGAATTTTGGACCTGCACCAGAAGCGTTAACGGTACAGCAATTTTATGATTGGGCATTACAAACATTTCCGAACGTGTTAAAGGACGTTGATGAGCACGAAGTACATGCGCTGCGTGAAGAGGTGCCGGTATATGACGGGCAATCGTTAAAGAAGGAAGCGTATAAAACGAAGCTGCTCATTAATCACGAGCCTGTCGAGCGCATTCCGAACTATACGTTAGCACCGAATGATTTACTCATTTTAAATGATGTGCGTCTATTTGCGCATCAAATTGAAAGCGATGGCAACGATTTATATTTTTATCACGAGCAGTTAAGTGAGCCGGTAGCGTACTTCATTTTAGCGGAGTCATATGTGCATATTCAAATCGAGCAAACACCACGAGGCACCGTATATAAAGTCGAAGCAACATTTTTAAAAAATCGTTCATAACGAAAGCGCGCATACATGTTTGATCGTGTAGCGCGCATTTTTAGTTTGAATAATTGTTTTTTACCGCTGAAACAGGCATTATAGAACTATGAACAATCGACATGAGGGGGCAAAACAAATGAAAAAAGACATCGATTATTTTAACGAAGCGATTCCGATGACAGACTATGTGGCGCGTATGACACAGCCTGATTTAAAGGCAGGTAGTGAAGCAATCTACCGCAAATTTACAGTGCCACAAGACGGATTTGTGGAACAATTACGCGGATTACGTATATTAGCGATTACCGAAGATTGGTGCGGCGATGCGATGCTGAACAATCCAATTGTGCAAAAAGTTGCAGAAGCAGCGGGCATCGAGATGCGTGCAGCTTACCGTGATGCAGACACAGATTTAATCGATCGTTACTTAACGAATGGTGGTCGTGCGATTCCTGTTTACCTGTTCTTCAATGAAGCAGGCGATGTTGTCGCAAAATGGGGACCGCGTGCACCAGAGCTTCAACAAATGGTCATCGATGCGCGTGCAACGTTACCGGACAAGGAAGACCCAACATTTGAAGCGGCACAAGCAACAATGTATGGGCAATTACGTCAACAATATATAGATGATGAAAAGCATTGGTCATACGTATATGAAGATGTAAAGCGTACGGTTGAACAAGCGCTATAGTCGAATGTTGCGTCAGTTTGTGGATAAAAGTAGTAATGGAGAAACGAAACAATATGACTGAATTAAAACGAGCAAGAATTATTTATAATCCGACGTCAGGTCGTGAATTATTTAAAAAGCATTTGCCAGAAGTGTTAGAGAAACTAGAAGTTGCAGGCTATGAAGCATCTTGTCACGCGACAACCGGTGAAGGAGATGCAACAAAAGCCGCAGCAGTTGCAGTGGAACGTGGGTACGATATCGTCATTGCTGTTGGTGGCGACGGTACGCTAAATGAAGTCGTTGCAGGCATGAGTCCGTATGAACAATTACCAAAGCTAGGTTTAATTCCGATGGGGACGACGAATGACTTTGCGCGTGCTGTACAAATTCCACGTAAAATTGATGAAGCACTCGACATTATTTTAAAGGGCGAAACAATTCCAGTAGATGTTGGTGTCGTAGATGGAGAGCGCTACTTTATTAATATTGCAGCAGGTGGCCGCATTACGGAATTAACATACGAAGTACCAAGCAAAATGAAAACGATGCTTGGACAACTTGCGTATTATTTAAAGGCAGTGGAAATGGCACCGTCGATCAAAGCGACACATATGCGCATTGAATATGATGACAACGTCTTTGAAGGCGAGGCGCTGATGTTTTTATGTGCGCTGACAAACTCCGTTGGTGGCTTTGAGAAATTAGCACCGGATGCAAGCATTAACGATGGGCATTTCACGCTACTTATTTTGAAAAAATGCAGCTTAGCAGAAATGATCAAAGTCGCTTCTGCTGCTGTGCGCGGGGAGCATTTAGAAAATCCGAACGTCATTTACGTCAAGGCGAAGCGCGTGAAAGTGGAATCAGACGAGTCTGTGCACATTAACTTAGACGGTGAGTACGGTGGCGATGCGCCGGTCGTATTTGAAAACTTGTATCGTCGTTTAAATGTTTTTGTGCCAATTGAAAATATTCGCGATGAAGATCGCATCGAACTACATGAAAAAGTCGAAGTGATGTAATGAGGGAAAGCATTAGTAGGTGTTCGTTTCTGCTAATGCTTTTTCGTTTGCGTGGATTCGTCAATTCGTCACAATCAACGCATTTCGCGTTCATCGCAAAACATGTTACAATAAAAAAATTGAAATGGAGGATCTCACATGTCTACACCTGTACAAAAAAATGACCGTTTAACGGTAACGATAGAAGATTTAACACATGACGGAAACGGCGTCGCAAAAGTCGATGGCTATCCGTTATTTATTCAAGGGGCATTGCCGAACGAAACGGTAGAAGTGCACGTTTTAAAAACATTAAAAAATTACGGCTTTGCCAAAATTATTAACATCATTTCCCCATCACCAGACCGCATTGACGCACCGTGTGAATATTTCGCACAGTGTGGTGGCTGCCAATTACAGCATATGAGCTATGAAGGGCAGTTAACATGGAAGCAAAAAATGGTTGAAAACGTCATGCGCCGCATCGGAAAAATTGATGCACCAGTGCACGCCACAAAAGGAATGGCAGAGCCTTGGCGCTACCGCAATAAAGCACAAATTCCATTTGCAGAGCAAGACGGCCGCATTATGGCAGGCTTCTACAAAACGAAGTCGCACCACATTGTCGATATGGATCGCTGTTTAATTCAAAACACCGAGTCGGATGCGATTTTACGCGACTTAAAGTTAGAGCTTCAAACGCTTGGTATTCGCCCGTACAATGAAGAGAAGCATAAAGGTGTACTGCGCCACGTTGTTATTCGTAAAGGCGATGCAACGAATGAAGTGATGGTCGTACTTGTGACACGCACAGCGGCATTACCAGAAAAAGAAGCGGTCATCGCAGCGATTCAAGAAATCGTGCCAAACGTTGTATCGATCGTACAAAACATTAACAACAAAAAAACGAACGTCATTTTCGGTGATGAAACGATTGTGTTATTTGGAAAAGAAGCGATTGTCGATACAATTGGCGACGTGAAATTCGAAATTTCAGCGCGTTCATTTTACCAAGTAAATCCGACGCAAACAGAGGTACTTTACAAGCAGGCACTTGAGTACGCACAGCTACAAGGTGGCGAGCGTGTCATCGACGCATACTGCGGCATCGGAACGATTTCACTATTCCTTGCGCAAACAGCTGCGCACGTATCAGGTGTTGAAATCGTGCCACAGGCGATTGAAGATGCAAAGCGTAATGCACAGTTAAACGGCTTTACAAACACGTACTTCGAAGCTGGTCCAGCAGAGGAAGTTATCCCACGTTGGTACAAGGAAGGAAAAGGTGCAGACGTGCTTGTTGTCGACCCACCACGTAAAGGCTGTGACGAAGCATTATTACAAACGATTTTAACGCAGCAACCAAAGCGCGTTGTGTACGTATCATGTAACCCTGCAACACTTGCGCGCGACTTACGCGTATTAGAAGACGGTGGGTACAAAACACAGGAAGTACAGCCTGTGGATATGTTCCCACATACAGCGCATTGTGAAGCAGTGGCTTGGTTAGAGTTAGTTTAATATAAACATAAAAGCTTACGAATTTATGACGGGTTTGTAAGCTTTTTTTAAAGAAATATAGAGGAAATGCAGCACTAAAAAGTAACGATATTTTACAAAATATAGTAAACTATTTTATTTTTCATTCGATAACTACAATGAGTCTTTATTCATTAAATGTATATGGTGTCACTATTTCATAGATCCATCGAATAATTGAAAAGAAAAAGGTGTTATGTAGATGAAAGAATGGAAAATGATTGGAATGATGTCGTTAGTCGTAAATGTGCTCTTAATCGCATTATTATGGGTATCGATTATAAAAGTACAAGAAATTGTCGAACGTAAAAATCAAGTCGTTCAACAGCTAGAAACTGAAGTTGCACAACTTACAGAGCAGTCACCTCCTCCTACAGAAACGGATGCGCAAACAACAGCACAACAACATGAAAATGTAGCAGCCGAGGAAGAGCGTGCAGTTGCACAACAGGCGCAACAACCGAGTGCTGAAACGGCAGACGTGAAAGAGGAGCAAGTTGTGACAGAGCAACCACCACAGCAACAACAGCCTGTTCAGCAACCAAGCTATAAAGAGAAGTTATTAAGTTATAAACCATCATTACACGACGATTATGAGTATGTGTATTTTTTATACGATGGTATGCCTGGGGAAGATACTTTTTATGAAAGTATGAGTAATGCAGAAGTGAAAGCTATGTATGAAGAAATATATGAAAAAACCGATGCAATTTTAAATAAAGTGTATGGCATCTTAAAAGATACATTACCAGAAGAAGAATTTATCGCCTTACGAACAGAGCAACGTGCATGGTTGCAGCGCGTAACGGATAGTAAAGAGCAACGTTTAGCTATGGGTGGATCAAGTGCAGAGACGGATGCGTTTTTTAATTTAGGTATGGAAACACAACAACGATGTGTGGAATTAATGATGGAATACTTCGCGTTTGAGGATTACTACGGAAATTAATAAATCTTTTAACAAATGTCATAAAAAACGGTGAACAAAAGCAATGCGCTTTCGTTCACCGTTTTTTTTGCTACGTGCAAGCTGACATTACATGGTTACTTCTTCACCGAAAAATCGACCGATAAAGCGCTCGCGTTTATCTAATACAATTTGTTCACGCGTTACACCATTGTCCATTAACAGGGCAATGTTTTCATGTAAAAACTCATCGCTACCAACGACGTAGTATAAGCCGTTCGCGTCGCCTGCAAGCTTGTGAACTTCTGCGTAATAGTCTGTGCGTGAATTGACATATTGCACCGTGAAGTTTTTGTCTGCATCTGCTGTAAACACATCGGTAAATAAATATTGACCAGATGAATCAACGTTTAACGCATGAACGCGTGGTACGTCTTGTTGGTTTTGTAAATACGTTAATACGACAGGGCGGAATGTGGCAATGCCAACACCTGAAGATAATAAGTAAATGTTTTTGTTGTCGCGCTTTAATGGTACGTTTGAATGAATTTTAAATAAAGCTACTTCATCGCCAACAGACAATGTGTTTAAAATCGCTTTAAATTCCGAGCATTGTTCTTTAATACGTGTCGTAATGCCGACTGCGTTTTCTTCTGGTAACGTACAAATTGACATGTGACGCACTAAGCTTTTATTTGGCGTTTCGCCTTCATTAAAGCCTTTTAATGCTAAATGTGTATGTGCACCGTTTTCCCATGTGAAGCCTTCTGGTACATCTACGTAAAATGTTTTAATTTCTGCTGTTTCTTCAACGATTTTATTAATTTTTGTCCAGTAAATTGCCATGTTGTGTAGCTCCTTTAATTCATTAATTACACTTAGTATACCATAGATGAAAACGGTTCTCGATTAGAAATGATAAGTTTATACAAAAAAAGTATTCGTGAAAATTTTTTCACGAATACTTTTTCATTAATAGGCGATCAACAGCCCAATCATCGCTACAATTTCTTCACGTTTTGATGAAGACGCAGCAAAAATTGCTGTAGCTGCTGTAATTCCTCATTGGAGAAATCATCGTATAAGTTGTGTAAAAACTCATCTTTACACGTCGAGCAGCCTTCGAGCAATGCGCGTCCTTCCGCACATAATGTCACAAGCACTTCACGATTGTTGTGCGCGTTACGTTCACGACGAATGAAACCTTGTTGTTCGAGTAGCTTGACGTGTCTTGTAATAGCTGCTTGGTCAATCGCAAGGCATTGCTGCAGCGCCTTTTGCGTCACGGGCTCGTGCTCGGAAATCGCGACTAAAATTTCGTAGCGCGTTAAACTAACGGCTGTTCGTTGTTCAAAAATTTGTGTGACATGACGATCTAGTCGTTTCAGCATGAGCATCATTTGCTTTTGCTGATCGATGCAAACTTTCATAATAAGTCCTCCTCATTTGCGTCGTATATCGGCGCATGTACGAAAACGGGCATTGTATATGAATGTATTATACGCCATGCACACAAAGGATACGACCGTATTAGCTAGAGAATGTCATAATTTGTTCAAGCGGTAAGCGTGACGAGTTACGTGCAGGCGCGGCTGCTTTTCCGATGGCGATTAATACGATTGGTTGCTCGTTTGTTGGTAGTTCATACGTTTTTGCGAAAGCATCTTTATCAAATCCGCCCATAATGACCGTGTCATAGCCCATGTCTTTTGCAAGTAACGTAATTTGCATTGTAATTAAACCTGCATCGAAATGCGCAATGTTTGAGCGCGCTTCATCTGATGCGGCGCTGTACATTTTTTCTGAGTTGTCGATCATCATATCCGCGATGTCGCGTGGCATGTAACCAAGTTCGACGTTTAAATCGTTAATTTGACGGGCATTTTTGTACATTTCGATATCGCCAATAACCGCAATAATGGCAGAAGCTGTCTCGATTTGGTCTTGATTGAAGCCCATAATGCGTAACGCTTGCTTTTGTGCAGCATCGTCAATCACTAAGAAGCGCCAAGGTTGTAAGTTGCTTGAAGATGGCGCAGACGTTGCTTGTTGTAATAAGTGCGTAATTGTGTCGCGTGGAATCGTTACACCTGCTTCATATTTACGAACTGATTTACGTTCTTCCATTAATTTTTCTAATGCTGTTTGCTGTTGTAACATAGTAACATCACCTTTTCATCACTGTTTTTTTCTACGCTGTTCATCATATATGATTTATCAATAGTTGACAAGTCATATGTTTAGGTGGCGCATTTGTTCAGAAAACGTTCAGCTCTTTCAGAAATATAAAACAATATTTAACAATTTATTCACAAATAAGTCGTAATCCGAAAGATATAATGAACGTAATGCTACATCGGTAGTAACTATGAACAGTGGAGTGATGAATGTGAAGGCAGCACGTTGGTATAAAGCAAAAGATATTCGCGTTGAACAAATTGAAGAGCCAGTTGTTACAGCTGGACGCGTGAAAATTGAAGTGGCATGGACAGGTATTTGCGGCAGTGATCTACATGAATATATTGCAGGACCAATTTTCGTACCGGTAGACGCACCACATCCAGTGAGCAAAGATATTGCACCGATTGTAATGGGTCATGAATTTTCAGGGACAGTTGTCGAAGTAGGCGAAGGTGTTACAACGGTAAAACGTGGCGATCAAGTTGTTGTAGAACCAATTTTAGCGTGTGGAACATGTGCGGCATGTGTAAAAGGGAAATACAATATTTGTAAGCATTTAGGGTTCCACGGCTTATCAGGCGGTGGCGGAGGATTTTCAGAGTTTACGGTTGTTGATGAACGTTGGGTACATAAAATGCCAGAAGGGTTATCGCTCGAGCAAGGGGCACTTGTAGAACCGGCGGCGGTTGCGCTACATGCTGTGCGTATGAGTAAATTAAAAGCAGGTGACCGAGCAGTTGTGTTTGGCGTTGGTCCGATTGGTTTACTCGTAATCGAAGCGTTAAAAGTAGCGGGTGCCTCTGAAATTTATGCGGTAGAGTTATCAAAGGAACGCGGTGCCAAAGCGTTAGAACTTGGCGCAACAGCGGTCATTAATCCTGCTGAGGAACAGGACGTTGTCGGCAAAATTCAAGCGCTCACAAACGGCGGAGCAGACGTTGCATTTGAAGTGACAGGCGTACCGATTGTGTTGCAGCAAGCGATTGATAGTACATCGTTTGAAGGGGAAACGATTATCGTATCGATTTGGGAAAAGGATGCGGCCATTCAGCCAAATAATATTGTGTTATCAGAGCGCAGCGTCAAAGGGATCATTGCTTATCGTGATATTTTCCCAGCGGTTATGCACTTAATGACGCAAGGATATTTCCCAGCAGAGAAGCTTGTGACAAAGCGCATTGCGTTAGATGATGTTGTAACAGAAGGCTTTGAAACGCTTGTAAACGATAAAGATCAAATTAAAATTTTAGTGCAATCGAAATAAGCGCCGTGCACGCTGCCTCTTGACGTCGTTTGTCGTTTTTCCGTTTGAGTGGTATAATAGAAAGACAATTGTTGATTGAACAGTACTGAACATTCTTCTGACTCATACATTGCGCGGGAGAATGCTCAGTACTTTTTTTTATCCTTTTTTCCAATTTTAAAAAGCAATTGTATACCGGTTTATACAGCGACAACGATGACAAGGAGGAATGAGATAATGGATTTAATTAATAAAGAAGTAACGCATGCAAAATGGGGTGTCGGTACAATTATGGCACACGAAGATACAATCGTAAGCATTCGCTTTGAAGGTGTCGATAAAAAATTTGTGTATCCAGATGCGTTTGAACAACATTTAGCGATGAAAAATGATGAAGATGCGGCTTATTTCAATTCGATGATGGCGGCAAAAGAAGCGGTGCATCAACGAAAGCTAGAAGAACAGCAAGAAGTTCGTGAACTTGCACAAAAGAAAGAAAAGCTGCGTTTACAATATGAGCGCTTATCGACAAATCACAAGCTTCACGCACAATCACAGCTTGTATTTTGGTGTGATGAGGAAGAAAAAACAACGGTGTTACGCGATTGGGTATTATTTTCGGGCGCTATGAAAAGTGGTCAAAATAAAGGAAAGCCAAATAAAGCGGTGCGCTTACACCAAAACAGTGCCGTTGTCGTTACAGCACGTGATGCAAAGCAAGCGGAAAAAGAGCGTCGCATTTTAGGGGTCTATATGGTGAAGGAAGGCTTTATTGGCAAGTTAGCAGATGATGGCTTTGTGCCAGCACATGCAACGTATCGCATTCGTTTAACAGAAGAAGAGTCTGCACAGCTTTATTTCTGGCATTACTATACAAATCATAAAACACCTGAAAAAATGGCGTGGAGCACAGGGAAGTATCGCTACTTCGATAACGAGTGGACGGCACAAATTGTACGTGACATTTATGCGCTTAAAACAGATGCAGCTGAAAAAGCGGAAGTGAAAGCATTTTTAGAGTACTTCTGTAAGCAAAATCAGTTAACGCTTAACGATCTTGCACCGCGTAACGGCGTGCTTGTGAAAACAAACTAAAAAATCGTTCACCAGCTTGATTGGTGAACGATTTTTCTTTTACAATTTAAACGTTTCAACGGAAGCGTTTAATGCTTCTACTTGCGTATTTAAATGATTTGTATGATTTGCTAAATCTGAAGTGGATGATGTTTGTTCCTCAATCGAACTTGCGATTTCATGTGTTTCCCCAATAACTTTTTCAGCAACAACGTTTACCGATTGCAGCGCATGTAGCACAACTTCTTTTTGCTGCTGCATATCATGAATGTGCATGCCTGTTGTTACCATTGATTGCTGCATTGTTTGTAGCGTTGCTGCTAGTTGCGTCATCGCATCATTTACCGATTTGACCGCGCGCTTTTGTTCGTCGCTGATCGTATTTGTTTCAGCCATCACAGAAACGAGCTGCGCGGTATCTTTTAAAATGCTGACGATGATTGTTTGAATGTTAGCAGTTGCCGCCTTTGAGCTTTCAGCTAAACTGCGCACCTCATCTGCGACAACAGCAAAGCCTTTTCCGTGCTCTCCTGCACGTGCGGCTTCAATCGACGCATTTAAGGCAAGTAAGTTCGTTTGCTCGGTAATTTGTGAAATAACATGTGTGACGTTTGAAATCGACTTGGATTTTTCATCGAGCTGTTGTGCGACAACGGTTACTTCATGGAACGCTTGCGCTAAGTTTGTGTAAGACGCATCGAGCTGTTCTACTTTTTCGATACTGCTACGCGCTTCAACCGACGCTTCTTTAGCATTTGTCACAAGCAATTGTGCAGTCTCATCGATGCGATCAATGCTTGCAGCAAGTGCACTGACTGCTTGTGTGCCGCTTTCCATCCGTTCACCTTGAATGTTTGAATTAATAGCAATTTCATCTAAATTGTTCGAGATGTTTGTTAACGCCGTTTCATTTTCAACAGCGATGATTGCTAAGCTTGCAGACGAGTGCTTAATTTCATCGGCATTTTGTGTCACCTTCATAATGAGCGTACGCACTTCATCGAGCATCGCATTATAGTGATGCGCTAAGTCTGCAATTTCATCATTGGCGGTCGTTTCAAAGCGCGATGTAAAGTCACCACTTGCTGTTTTCTCAAATACGTCCTTAAATTTGGAAAAGATCCCGACTAGTCGACGCGACATCACGTAAGCAAATGAACAACCGACAAGTAAGCCGAGTGCTAATGATAGCCACCCAATCGTTGAAAATGTCTTCATCTGTGCTTCAAAATTATTGGCATCTACAAGTGATACGACGTGCCAATTGTTTTTTTCAATAAGCTGCTTTTCACCGGTGTATGTAATGCCGTCCCATTCAAATGCTTGTACAGCAGAGCCTTCAGTATTTAGCCAAGAAAATTGCTCCTCGAGTGCCGCAACGTCTAATAAGTCAGATACCCCTTCAACTGTTCCAGAGCTTTTCGCATAAATATTTTTCCCATCGCCATCTTCAATAAATGACGACACGATTAAACCGTTCGGGTCAATGAGCATCAGTTTAGATTCATTCGTTTGTTCAATGGCTGCGCGAATCGCACCAATTGATGAAAAGTCAAGATCATAGCCGACTGCGCCAATGAGTGTGCCACTTCCATTGAACACAGGCGCAATAACAGAGGTCATTAACTTATTAACCCCTGTATCTAAATACACATCCATCCATTGAAGTTGCGGATTTGCCTGTAACTTGGCGAACGTTTGAGAATCACGTACGTCCCAGTCGTAATCGATCTTTGGCGTAATGTGCAAGCCACCTGTTTGGAAGTCCATATAGTAAGCGGCTAAATATTGTTCGTTGCCTTCTTTTACTTGCTGAATAATGTGGTTAAGTTCCACAAAATCGGGGTTTTCTGCATTCACTAACGTTTGTACAATGTGGCTCAATTGCAATAAGTTTGTTTCGTAGTTTGCTAAGCCGAGCGATACTTGATCCGCAGCGTTTTGCGCATTGCTTAACGATGTGCGTTCATTTTCTGCTTCGAACATGTTGCGGGCTGACCATTGACTAAAGGCAATCGTTAAACCGACAACAAATAAGATGGCAAATGAAATGAGCATCATCCAACGCAGTCGCAATGACATATTTTTTAAAAAATTCACGTGTTTACCTCACTCGTCCATATGTGTAATTCGTATTAATGTTATAAGAAATACGTTATTTATAAAAGATAAATGAATGTAGGTCTTTTGTCTATAAGTTAGACCTTTTTATGCAAAAATAGTTGCGCATATCGTTAAAAACATCGCTCAGTTACTGAAACGATGGCGTATATTGTTAACTTGAAGAACACATGTCGATTATGTATTATTTTTTTCGTGAAATAAGTTTGTTTTGTAGGATATCTCGCGCAAACAGTATAAAATGAGATAGTGATTTTTTTAACCGAGCGAAATGCTTTTTGATCATACGATGGTTTGAACATGAAAGGATGACAATATAAATGACGAACGAAAACTTTTGGCAGCAACTGCCGAAGCCATTTTTTGTACTAGCACCGATGGAGGACGTAACAGATTGCGTATTCCGTCATGTTGTTGCAGAAGCGGGCGCACCCGATGTATACTTCACGGAATTTACAAACTCAGAAAGCTATTGCCACCCAAACGGCATTGAAAGCGTGCGCGGCCGTTTAATGTTCACAGAAGATGAACAACCGATAGTCGCACATATTTGGGGAGATAATCCTGAGAACTTCCGCAAAATGAGCGTCGATTTAGCAAAAATGGGCTTTAAAGGCATTGATATTAATATGGGATGTCCTGTACCGAACGTTGCACAGCGCGGCAAAGGAAGCGGCTTAATTTTACGTCCAGACGTAGCAGCGGAGTTAATTGAAGCGGCAAAAGCAGGCGGCATTCCAGTGAGTGTGAAAACGCGTCTTGGCTTTAAAGAAGTAGACGAGTGGCGCGACTGGTTAACGCATATTTTAAAGCAAGACATTGCGAACTTATCGATTCATTTACGTACGCGTAAAGAGATGAGTGCAGTGGAGGCCCATTGGGAACTGATCCCTGAAATTAAAGCGTTGCGCGATGAAATTGCACCGCACACATTGCTTACAATTAACGGTGATATTTTAGACCGTGAAATGGGCATGGAGCTTGTTGAAAAATACGGTGTTGATGGTGTCATGATCGGACGCGGTATTTTCAAAAATCCATTTGCGTTTGAAAAGGAAAAGCGCGAGCATACGACAGAAGAGCTGTTAGGGTTATTACATTTACAGCTTGATTTACAAGACAAATACGCAGAGCAACTGCCGCGTGCGATGTCTGGCTTACACCGATTCTTTAAAATTTACGTCAAAGGATTCCGCGGTGCAGGTGAGTTACGTAATAAGTTAATGCACACAAAATCAACGCAAGAAGTTCGTGCGTTATTAGATGAGTTTTTAACAGGTCATGAGGACTTTGCTGAAGTGAACGAATAGTAATATTATGGAGATGCTAAACGATATATTGTATTGTTTAGCATTTTTTTATGATTATAGCGTCTTAAATTCAGTAACATAGACGTGATTTATAATAATTTCCTCTATTGCGGTACATTTTGACTAGTTGTATATTTTATAGCATAATATGAGCATAGAAACTTGAAGGTGGTACAGTAAATTGACGGCAATCCAAGTAGGTAAAAGTATTGCACGCGATACAGCGCGTGCATTTCAAGAAGCAACAGCACAAATTTCAATGAATAGTAAGTTGCTATTATTTTTTGCAAGTACAATTTATGACTACGAGCAGTTAGTCTCTCTATTTTGTGCGAAGTTTCCACAAGCAAAAGTCGTTGGTGTAACAACAGTCGGTGAAATTAACCAAGATGGTATAGAAGAAAATAGTTTAGCAGTTAGTGCATTTACAAGTGCAGATGTAAAAGTAGAAGCAGTATTTATGGAAAATATTCATAAGTTCCCGATTTTTCAGCGCAATGAGCTCATTCAGGCTGCACAGTCTATTGGGATGAATATGCAGTCGCGTACACCTGAAAAAGAAGGGTTCGCAATCGTGTTACCAAATGGCTTAATTAATGCGGAAGAGCGCATGTTAAGTATCGTCAATTCACTCTTTACATCAGAAGGATTCCCAGTGTTCGGTGGTACAGCAGGTGATGATGCGAAGTTTATTGCGACAAAAACATCGTTAAATGAGCGCATTTCAACGACGTCAGGCATCGTTATTTTCGTCAAGCTGCAAGCGGATTTTAAAATATATAAAGAAAGTATTTTTGAACCGTTTTCAGACGATGTATTAATTGCGACGAACGTCGATGTAGAAGGGCGTAAAGTGTATACGTTTAACGGAAAGCCAGCTGCAGCAGAGTATGCGCGTGTCGTGAATATGACAGTAGCGCAACTTGAAAAAAACTTTATGTCGCATCCGCTCGGTTTTGTAGGAAAGCATTTATCGGTTGGCTCACCGATGTGTGTGAATGCGGATCAGTCCATTTCGTTTTATTGCCAAGTTGCCCGTAATGCGGAAATGAAAGTATTAAAGCCAATGGACGTACTGCAAACGATGGACCAAACGGTGGCGAAAGTAAAGCAAGATTTTCAACAGCTAGATGGTGTATTTGCGATTAACTGTATTTTACGTAAAATTCAATTTCAGCAAACGAACTTATTAGCAAAAGTGAATGAGCGCTTTCAACAATTACACAATGTGTTTGGTTTTTGCAGTTACGGTGAGCAACTACAAAACGAACAAATTAATCAAACGCTCATTTTATTAGCAATTGGTAAAAAGAATGGAGCAACATCATGAGTTTATTACAGTGGTTAAAAAGAAAACCAACGGCTGAAGTACAGCAAGAAATAAGCGGGTTAACAGACGCGGAGAAGAAGCTAGTTTATGATGGTTTACAGCAACTGTTTGATTTACTCGATGATTCCATTGATCATAATACAGAGCAAGATATGTTAATGTCTAAACATATTGAACGTTTTGGCAAAACAGCCGCCATTCAAAATAACTTATTAAATGAAGTGGTTGATGATACGCAGCATATTTTACAGTCAACGCAAAATATCGAAGTAATTACAGAGCAGGTTGTTGCTAAAAGTGAGCAAACAACGGAGCTTGTGACACAAGGTAGCGCCAGCATTGACACGCTTGTGCAGCAAATGAACTACATTGTCGATGTATTCCAAAACTTAGAGCAAGCGATTGATGTGTTAAAGCATGATTCCAATGAAATTGCGCTCATTGCCGATGTCATTAATGGCATTTCTGATCAAACGAATTTACTTGCGTTAAATGCCGCAATTGAAGCTGCACGTGCAGGGGAGTATGGGAAAGGCTTTGCGGTGGTGGCGGATGAAGTACGAAAACTTGCCGATCAAAGTAAGCAATCGCTCGGTGAAATTAAAGCACGTGTTGACCATATTAGCTCGCGTATTGCCTATATTTCTGAAGAAGTTGCAACACATGTTAACAATATTCAAGCAACGAAAGTAATGACAGATGAAACGCGTCATTACTTTGAAGAAATATCAATCTCACAACGCATGTTAACGGAAAATATGAATAGCATAAAAGACGTAACAGAAGCGACGAGTAAAGTGACTATACAGTTTACGCAAAAGTTAGGCGATGTAGCAAGTGGCTTTATGGACAATGACGAAAAAATTGATGAACTGCATCAAAATTCGAAAAAGAAATTTGTGTATTCAACGGAATTGCTATCCTATTTATCACAAGCAAAAGATTTACTGCACGCTTTAGAAAAAAATAAGCTGTAATGTAGCACATGTAAACATGCGATCACACAATGACCATTCGACTATGTAATGTCGGATGGTTTTTTTGAGCGTCCACGTTACTCGATGATTCCGCTTCGCCATACAATGACGTATGAAAAACAACGACAAAAATGGTTCATCACCGAAAGCTGGGGTTGACACCTGAACCTACATGTTGCTTGGAACAAGAGGCGGACTCCAGCGGGAAAAGCGTGAGCTTGAGACTACAGG
>JAHAYH010000166.1 GCA_018384745.1 Caryophanon sp.
ATTTAGAATTTCTAAAAAAATCCATTTATATGGATGAAGTATTCATAAAGGAAAAAATATATTACAAACTTTTCAATCTTTTTGTACATGAGGAACTAGATCTTAGTTCATTATTAGATTATAACGATCATCCCAGTATTATATATAAAAGTTATTTAGGAGCATTCAATAGCTGGGATAAATATTCAAAAGAGTCAAGAGAGTATTTGATTCTAAAATTAAGAAACTATTTGAAAGATGCACCGATTTCAATAAGATTTTTAAGGTTTCTAGAAAATTTTCAAGATGAATATACAACAGACGGGTTACCATGGTCCGAATTGACTCAGTCAGAGAAGACGGACTTATGGGAAGTGTGGTATGAGTTATTTAACAGAATTTTTGAGTATTTTCCTTTTGAATTTAGAGAGATGCATCAGGCACACTTAGTTTCAGCGGCAGACAGTTCATTGAAATATATTATAACTCCTGATTTAATTGTTAATTTTGCTACTCATTGGCATAATTGGTTAAAATCTTTGACTTCGAAAAGATATCCGGACGATTATGGTATGAGTGTAGCTAGGTACTTAATGAAAGGTACGGGAACTAATAGCGGAGTTCGAAAAGAAATTTTTGAAACACTTCTAAAAGATAATGAGACAAGTTTAATTACTTCTCATCTAAGCCACATTTTAAAATATTGGAACGATTTAAATATGGAAGAAAAAAGTCAAATACTAAATCTATTAGATAATTCTAGAGAAGATATTAAATGGATAAAATCAATTCTTTTAACGGGAGACCAGATACCAAAGGAAATAGCGGTGAAAATTTTAGGGGAAGATGTGCAAGATAAAGACGCTCAAGAAATAGTCAAAATATTAAATGAAGCTAATTTATTAGAACCGTGTTTAAATATATATACAGGTTTTCCCCAACCATTATGGTGGAATGGCTATCATCATAAAAACAATGAGTTCTGGTCGAATATTATACGTGAAGTTTTAGAGGGAGAAGTATTAAACCAGTCTTTCAAACTTGCTTTAAAGGAATATATCAATAAATTGTATAATCATTCCATTAGATATGGTGAGGATATGGAGTTATATGGTAAACTTATAAATTCTGAAGTTAAGGTTAAATTAGTATTTGAAGAGTTGATTCTGGTGTCAGCAACTCAAAATCAAGCTAACAAAAAAATGTGGGATATGTTTGTTGAAAAGTCTTTCTTTTATGAAGATCCTTTTTATATAAACTTAATATTGGAAAACATAGAAGCCTTACAATATCAACAAAGTACAGATAATAACTTAATGGAGTATTTTGATATTAAGTTTATTTTTGAATATATTATTCCTAGATTTGAAAGAGATGAGCAGTTATTAAAATTACTGAATCAGTTGGAAAATGGCCATAGAACAGTGATAATAAATGATGATAAAGAGTTGGATATTTTAGAGTTACTCGAAATAGGTTTAGAATTTACTCCTCCAAAATTAAGTCTAGTAAATAAAATTATAAAGATAACTTTAGATCAGTTAAATTTAATAAATGAAGAGTTATCTGATATTTTCGAAGTTAATAGAAAAAAATACATTGAAATAGGAAGTGCGGCCACTAAAGTATTTAAAGAACATTATGATTTAGATGATTGGATTGATTAAATAATTTAATATTACTCCACAAGCACATTCTTTTTAAAAAGTTGCCAAAAAAATTGCCACGCGCATTTTTGATATAAAAAATGCGCCGCAAACCTTGATGTGACGGGGTTCTGGGAATTAACCTTCCAACCCCTGCCGTCTCCATACATAGGAATCAAACGATTTCATAAAAGACCGAAACCCATTAAAATCAATGGTTTCGGTCTTTTTGTGTTTTCAATAAGATTTTGCGCAACAATATGATCAAAAATGAATTGCGAAACATGAAAAGCGCATTTGTAGCAACAGTATTTTGGGTCCTGTTGTTGATTAACTGTTCGTGATGCATCCGTATCATTTTGAAAGCGTATATTGAATCGTTAGGAACAATAGAATCACTTGCTAAAAACGTATAAATAGTGAATTTACATTCGTGGTCATTGTTGGCGATTTTGGCGTAAAATATCGAAATGCGGTTACTGCTATTTGTATAACAGGGGATAGAAAGGAAAAAACACGCTGGAGGCGATTGAATGTTTTGGACAGGCATTGGCAGCTTCGGGATCGTGCTCGTCGTTATTTTGTATAGTACGGCAGGTAATAAAACACCTAGTTTGCTTTTATTTTGCATCATCGTCGCGTTTATTTTTGCCGGTGGGTCATTACTGCTTGAATTTCATCGCAAATATAAACTTTCAATAGCATTGAGAACCCTTCTTCAAAACTTCATTCATAATTTAGATGAATTTTGTGCGACACAGTTATTCATTTCACCAGATAATGATTCGATGATTGCGATAGATGCTAAACAAAAGAAAATAGTGATCGTTTTTACGAAGACACAGCAGCAGGAAGCGGCACGTATAAAGTGGATTCGTTATGAGTACGATCATAAGCTGTTTTATGCCGCTGATTTAGTCGACGTGACGATTGTAGAAGATAATCGAACGATGCAGAAACGTTGGTTTGAAGAACACGGATCTCCGCAACATGTGTCACCACAGCGTTTTTCACGTCGCCCTGCACGACAGCAAAAAATACAATCGATGGCGCTCAAGATGCTCGTAAAAGATGTCGTACATGCGCATTATGCCGTTAATTTTTTTCCGTTGCATATGAGCATTCGAAAAGATAGCAAGACATATTGCTAAGCAAAGCGACAAGCAATGCAGTGGCATGAGACGCTCCAACGTTTAATGCAAAATGACATTTAATGATTTAGCGAAGACGCCTATTCCAGTTGTGAAGAGGCGTCTTTTGTGCGTCGTGCGAGTGCTATGAAGGCATCCATTTGTTGAACGCTACATAAGTATGTAAGTTGGAGATGAAATTTTGAACATTTTGTAGCGATTGTCATAAATATAAAGGATAATGCGCGTATTTTTGTGGGTCTTATGTAGTGTTTGTGTTGTAATCATATTATGTTATGGAGGAAATACTATACGTACAGCAAGAATCGTCTGAATAAAAAGTATTTGCAACATAAAATTCAGCTAGTACATAGAGGAGAAACATGATGAGTACAACGATTTTAACACATCACTCCGAAGGGCTTTCAAATATTGGGAATCGATTGCTAGCGCAGTCTACACACGCGATGGCGGAAGTGAAAAATACAGATGATGTATTAAACTTCATTAAACGTGTCGCTGACCAAACGAATTTATTAGGGTTAAATGCGGCGATCGAAGCAGCACGTGCTGGCGATGCAGGGAAAGGGTTTTCGGTCGTTGCAGACGAAGTACGAAAGTTAGCGGAGCAGTCGATTGAAGCGACAAAGTCAATCGCCTCTATTTTAGCTAACATTAAAGAAGATACAGCGCAATCTGTTGAAATGATGGACGTCGTGTTCCACGAGGCGCATAGTGGCATTGAAATTACTGAACATACAGCACGTAAATTCCAAGATATTTTAACGAATACTTCGGAAGTAGCACCGGTATTAGTGTCAGCAACGAGCGCTGTTGAGGACGCAGTGAGTGACTTTGAACAGTTCGCCACAAGCGCGACAACGATTTTATCCATTGCGGAAAACAACTCGCAAAATTGTGAAACTGTTTCGGCTGCGTCAGAACAGCAAGCTGCATCGATGGATGAAATGCACCAATCGAGCAGAAGCTTAGCACAAATGTCGACAGAGTTAAACAATGTAGTGAAGAAGTTTACGGTATAACGCTAAAATGGCACGAGGGACATAATGCCCTTGTGCCATTTTGCTCGTTTAGACGAGCACAACCCATAAAATAATCGAAACGAGTATCGTTGTAACGCCTTGTAATAGCGTTGCCATCGTTTGTGTTTTATACGCTTGTGTAATTGTCATACCGCTATATTGTGTCACAACCCAGAAGAAGCTATCGTTTACATGGGATACCGTCATCGCACCCGCACCGATTGCCATGACAACAAGCGCAAGTGGTAACGCACCTTCAATTCCTGCTGTAACAAGCATTGGTGCTACGAGTGTAGACGTAATAACAAGTGCTGTTGTAGACGAGCCCTGTGCTGTTTTAAGCGCGGCTGAAATTAAAAACGGCACGAGTAAAAATAATGAGCCTGTCGCAAGTGCACCTAAGTCCATTTGCTGCAGCATGTCACCGACACCTGTTTCTTTAATAACAGTTCCGAATGAGCCACCCGCTGCTGTAATTAATAAAATAGGTGCTGCGTCTTTTAAGCTGTCGCCAATCCAGTTTGTTAATGTTTCTTCGTTGTACGCAGGAAGTAACGGGAACGCTGCAAATACACCAATTAATAAAGCAACAACAGGACTTCCTAAAAAGCGTAAAATCATATTGAGTGTTGACTCTGGATCACCAACAAGTGCCGCAATCGAACCAATCCCAATGAGTACAATTGGTAACACAATCGGGAAGAACGCTTTAAATGTTGATGGCATTTCACCGAATGATTTAATAACATCTTCATAATCCATTGCTTCTTCATCATCAAGTGGTACTTTCACATTAACGGCTACTTTGATTGACCATAAGTAGCCAACAAATGCAGCTGGAATCGCGACAAGTAACCCTACTAAAATAACGGTTCCTAAATAGTCCGTTGCCCCAATATTGCCTGCTGCTGCAATGGGACCTGGTGTAGGTGGTACAAGCACGTGCGTCGCGTAAAGACCTGTTGCGAGTGCGACACCCATTGACGCGATACTGACTTTGGCACGCTTCGCAAGCGACTTTTGTAAACTTGATAAAATGATAAACGCTGAATCACAAAATACAGGAATCGATACGATATACCCGATTAACGACATCGCAAGTTGTGGATGTTTCGGACCGACAATGCGCAGTACAACTTCCGCCATACGGTAAGCAGCACCCGAGCGTTCTAAAATAACCCCAATCATCGTACCTGCTACAATGACAATCCCAATTGACGTCATTAAGCTACCAAACCCGGTGTTAATGTTTGTCACGACGTCAAGCAGTGGCATACCGCTTGCAATCCCAACGAAGAACGAGCTTAAAATGAGTGCAATAAATGGATGTAGTTTTAGTTTTGCTGTCGCAAATACAACGAAAAGTACCCCAAGTAAAATGATGAAAAATAACATGCGTTTATACCCCTTTCTGTAATAGCTGTTTCATGTATTGCTCTGTTCGAAGCGTCACGTAGCGGCTCGGTTCATGCATCGCCATGTCGACTGTAATGTCATCGCCAACAACGGACGCGATATGTGTAAAGTGTTGCTGTAATGACGACCTGTCTTCGTCATCAATCGCCCCTGACAGCAGCATGACCGGAATGTGGTCGTTTGCGGCATAGTGTAAAACGCCAACGGGTGCTTTACCATGGAGCGTTTGTGCGTCTGATTTTCCTTCTCCAGTAATGATCAAATCCGCGCCCTTTATTTTTTCGCTGTACCGCATCACATCGAGCACAAGGTCAATGCCTTGATGAAATGCGCCGTTTAAAAAGGCAATTAACGCACCACCCATACCGCCAGCAGCACCTGCTCCTTTATAGTCATGAAGACGAACGTTCATCTCACGCGCCACCACATTCGCAAAATGCGTTAATGCACCGTCAAAGTACGCCACATCATCGACCCCTTTTTGCGGACCGAAAATAGCAGAGGCACCTGTTTCTCCGACGAAAGGATTGTCAACATCACACGCAATCGTAAATGTACAATGCTGTAAACGCGGATCCCAGTTACTAAAATCAAAGTGGGCAACGTCATATAACCCATCGATTGATTTTTGTACATGTTGTCGATGTTCATCGAGTAATTGCAGCCCAAGTGCGCGCAACATGCCGACGCCACCATCATTTGTCGCACTGCCACCGATACACATAATGAAGTTGGTAAACCCTTGATCTAATGCATGTTTCAGCAATTGCCCTGTACCAAATGTTGAGGCGATTCGTGGATTGCGCTCGTTGTTATGTAACAGTGTAATGCCAGAGGCGGCAGCCATTTCAATGACGCACGTTTGCCCATCACCGAGCACACCGTATTGCGCTGTAATTGGTCGGCCGAGCGGATCTGTAACCGCTGCTTCAACGTAACGACCATTCGTTGCAAGTACAAGTGTATCAACGGTTCCTTCACCACCGTCTGCCACTGGTATTACTACGGTTTCCACTGTAGGATCCACATGGTGAATCCCTGCTTCTATACTTTTGGCAGCTTCTAGAGCTGTTAATGTCCCTTTAAAGGAATCAGGGCTAATAATAATTTTCATGTAAAAAACCCCTTTCGTAAACGCTTACACTTATTATAATGACAGACAATTCGAAATACATTATAATGAGTGTACAAAAAAACTGTATTATTACAGATGGATTTTTATACGAGGTGTACAAATGTTATCGATTAAATTAGCCGAACAAATAGTGCTACAGACGAAGGAAAAGCTCCACCATAACATCAATGTCATTAGCATGGAAGGGGTCATTTTAGCATCGAAGGATGAAGAGCGCATTGATGCGATTCATGAAGGGGCGCTGCAAGTAATTGAGACGGGAGAAGCAGTCTATTTAGACGACAATGCGGCAAAGCAGCTTCAAAATAGTAAGGCGGGTGTTAATTTACCGATTCGTTTTCATGACCAAATGATCGGCGTCATTGGTATAACGGGCGATCCAGAACAGCTGCGTGAAATTGGTGACCTTGTACAGCTCACAACGGAAATGATTGTCCATCAAGTGTTACGTGAAAATGAAAGTGAGTGGCAGCGTAAAAATAGTGAATTCATTTTCAAAGCATTGATCGCACAAGCACCACTGGATGCGAGCATGCAAACGCGTATTGA
Organism: Caryophanon sp.; assembly: GCA_018384745.1. Lineage (GTDB taxonomy): Bacteria > Bacillota > Bacilli > Bacillales_A > Planococcaceae > Caryophanon. The sequence goes on from JAHAYH010000166.1 coordinate 6,899, forward strand.
AAAGCTACCATTTTTATTAAAGGGCCCGTATGAAATTGTATTGATTCGCTTATTGACCGAAGAAAAACAGCATCAATTTTCGCTGCAGCTTGAAAACATTTTATATCGACGTGCGATGTTGTTTGGACAAACGGATATGGAAGAGTACTACATTTGCATGTGTGAACAAGATGACACGTTGCTGCGCCAGCTTCAACAGCTGCAACAAAAATTTGCGATGGCTATCGGTGTTGGACCGACTGTACCGACGCTTAACGAATTACCTTTTGCATACAATGGTGCAAAAAAAGCATTAGCACATAGTGATGAACGAGGCATTAAACATTTTCAAGACATTGAAATTTATACGGTGTTAAAAGATGAAACGTCACAAGAAGCGCATCAATATCGACAAAAGATCGCGATGTTATCACCGAAGCTTCTCGATACGCTACGAGCTTTTCTGGCGTGTAACTTGCAGCTTAATGCATGCGCTGAGGCACTCGACATTCATCGTCATACGCTCAAATATCGCTTAAACCAAGTGCATACACAAACAGGGTATGATCCAACACAATTTAGCGATGCGTTTACGCTGCAAATAGCATTGTTATTTGCGAGACGGTAAATGTCGCGGTGTTTATAGCTGATAGTATGAGCAATGTGAACATGTTACATGCATAACGAGTAAACTGGTACCGGTTGCTGTGATCAGTAACGATCAAACGATGCGCCGTCTATGTGCGCATCGTTTGAGGGAATTATATCGATGGTGAGGAACAATGTGTAGGTTGCCGCGTCCCGACAATTGTTCATAATCATCTTTTTTTTATGCTAAAATTCAACAATGTGTCTAAAATTGTTCATTGCTACGTGCGAATATTCGCCGTACAATAAAGATATAAATCAACAATGTGTTTAATTTTGAGGAGGAAAGAAAGATGCAGAAAAAAGCAAAAATCATGATGATGAGCTCGCTTGCAGTGATCGTAGCGATGATGGCGAAAGCGTTTATAGTAGATGAAGCAGTAAAAGGATATTTAGTGGTGTTTTTCTTTGTAGGGGCGGGGTTAGCAGCACTGCGCTTATTCATTAACGGGATGATTCGTAAAATGAAAGGGAAACATATCGGTGTGAAAATCGGATTTTTCGCGGCGTTACTGAGCGTCGGTTTACCGTTTCAAAACTGGTTCCGTACAGACGTGTTACTTGCGATGAGTCATTCATTCATCGTGCCAAGCATAGTGGTGTTAGTTGCAAGCGTCGTGCTAATGACGGTCGTGTATGGCGTTGTGTACGAGCGTGTACGCATACCATATTTAGAGGAGAAACAAGCATAAAAAAAGGCCGTGAAACATCGCGTTTCACGGTCTTTTTCGTATGTTTATTATTTACGTGTAATGGTGTTTGTCCACATGTCTTCGATCCATTTGTCGAAGTTTGCGCCCATTTCACCTTCATACGTGTTGTAAATGTCGCTGCGCATTTTGCTTAGCTTTACTTTGAAGTCTTCTACTGTGTGGTCTGCTGGTAAGCTTTTTTTCGTGCGTAAAAATACTTTTTTCACATCTTTAATGAGCTCGCCTTTAGGTGCTTCGTAAGCAGGAACACTTGCGCCCATTGATTGTAACGCTTTCGCAGCAGCGTCACGTACTTTCGTTACTAAGTCAGCTTTTGCTGTGTATTGGAGCATCTTAATCGTTTCGTCTGTTTTGTAAGCAGATAGCTCTTGAACCGCTGCTAAACGCTCTTCCCAGTTCGCTGTACGATTAATCGATTTTTTTAATTCATTAAAGTTTTCCGGCAGTTCCACCGTTTGTTTTTCGTTTGTCATGTTATTCTCTCCTTATCATCGTTTTCAAAACGACGCGTATTTACTAGTATAGCACGAACCGCTTGAAAAACGTGAAAAAAGCTTTTGCGCGACGCGACGCAAAAGCTTTTTATTTATTGTTACGTCTGAACCATTTTTACGAGAACGAGCGCGATGTGTTTTTTGGCATCTTCATCGGCCACATTCCACATTTCTTGTAACAGTTTTTGTTCACGGTTACGTGGTTCCTCATTTTTCGCTATACGAGGAGATTTTACAAGGCTTTGAAGAAGCTGGCTCATTTTCAGAATATGATTACGTTGAAGAATTTGGTGATTTAATTTCTTCTATTGTTGACGCGCTGTTACTTCGTCTTGAATGAGTGCCATCGCTTCTTCGTAAATATCTTTAATTAAATTTGTACTTTGCACACCATATAAAATTTGTTGGACGAAGCGCACGAAAAAGCCGACACATACAAGCGCATATACGACGCCAACAGAACCTGCAATGACATATTCATGTTCATACGTTTCGCGCATAAATAATAGCGCCGTCACAGCATAGAAAAAGCCTCCAATGAAAATGCCAAGTACTTTTAACACGATATCGGACTTTACGAAATCATCGATTGTACTAGCCGTATAGTTGCTTGAATAAAAGCTGACAATCGTCATGATTGTAGAAAACGTAAAGACGGTCATTGATAAGAGCGCACCTGCTAACGCGGATAAAATTGTTGTCGCCAGTCCGACCTTCGTCAGTAAAATGTCTGGTATGTATTGATCCAAATAAATAGTACCCGTATCAAATAAAATGACGATACTTAAAATGATACATGAAATAATCATGTATTGTAGCGTAATGACCCATGTTTTATTGTTAAACATGAGGACGCTATATTTTTTCCACATATTAACACTCTCCTTTCACGTTATAGCCGATTTTTCCTGTGATAAAACGTCTTACATAGGAGTACATAAACAGTTGCCATGTAGGAAAGGTGTAAAAATGAGTGTGAGCGCCATTGCATGTTGAATCGCTAGCCAAAAAACGGAGCGCATCGTTATTTTTTTGCTGTTTTCGTAAGATTTAACACGCGAATTGTCGGGTATAGTGCAACGTCTCACATGAAAAAAGTTGTGCGAATTTTTTGGCGCTCATGTATGAAGAAAAGTAAGACGTGCTGAAAATGCTTTCAGTATTAAATTTCTCTTTCATGTAACTTCTATCTATCATGTATGAATATTTGCTAACGATGAGTGGGCGTTATATACTTTTGTTATAAACGATTGCATGCTTGTTTTATGAAGGTTTCATAACGATTACGTATAATTATTACGAAATATGTAGCAAAGTAGAACGTTTTACTTTGTGCGCATTGTTCGAACATATTAATGGAGGTGAACCCCTCAGTTTAAGAGGGAATTATTTGGACATAAACACAGTTGTGAATATCATTTTATTAATTATCTTTTTAGGGTTAACAGCCTTCTTCGTAGCATCGGAGTTTGCGGTTGTAAAAGTGCGTACGTCGCGCTTAGATCAGCTAATAGCAGAAGGCAATAAACGAGCGGTGACCGCGAAAAAAGTAGTGACAGATTTAGACTACTATTTATCGGCGTGTCAGCTTGGTATTACGGTGACAGCACTAGGTCTTGGTGCGTTTACAAAGCCGTATGTGAAAGAGCTCATGTACCCGATTTTTGATTGGCTTAACGTATCCGATGCGATGGCATCAGCGTCAGCATATGTTATTTCATTAGCAATCGTCAGTTATTTACACGTTGTTATTGGTGAAATGGCACCGAAAACATTGGCCATTCAGTTTTCAGAAAAGCTGACATTAATGCTTGCACCGCCACTATATTGGTTCGGTAAAATTATGTATCCATTCATTCAAGCATTAAACGGCACATCTCGTTTATTATTACGTGGCTTCGGTGTAAAAGCAGCCGGTCATGAGCAAGCATACTCAGAAGAAGAATTAAAAATTATTATGGCACAAAGCTTCCAAGGTGGCGCAATCGACCAGACGGAGCTGAAATATTTAGAGAATGTCTTTTCATTTGATGAGCGTGTCGCAAAAGACATCATGGTGCCACGTACAGATTTAGTCGTCATTGATAAAGACATGACGTATGACGAAATTATTCAGATTTTAGATGAGCATAATTACACGCGATACCCAGTTGTAGAAGATGGTGATAAAGACAAAATTATCGGAATCGTCAATGCGAAAAAGTTACTTAGTCGCATCGTTGGGAAAAAGGACGTGCGCTTAGAAGAATATGTGCGCAGCGTACCGTACGTTGTCGAAGTGACGAGCATTCAAGATGCACTGCTGAAAATGCAGCAAGCAAAAGTGCATATGACCGTTGTCATCGATGAATACGGTGGTACATCGGGCGTGTTAACGATGGAGGACGTATTAGAGGAGCTTGTTGGGGAAATTCGCGATGAGTTCGATGATGATGAAGTCGATGAAATTCGTAAAACAGGTGACCATGAATATACGATTAATGGACGCGTCATTTTAGATGAGCTTGAAGATCGCTTCGGCTTAGAGTTTGACGACCGTGAAGATATCGACACAATCGGCGGCTGGATGCAGCACAAAAATGGTGATGCAGTCGTTGTCGGCAGCGAAATTACCCACGGTGAGCATGCGTGGTTAATTGACGAAATGGATAACCATCAAGTAAAGCAAGTCATTTTTAAGCAGTATATGTATAAGAAATCAGCGACAACGACGGATGACGAGTAATGTTCATTCGTACACATAACGGAGGTGAAACCCTTTAAGGGGCATCATTGGACAGTATTATACTAATTAACTTAATTTTAATCGCGATTTTCATTTTACTGACAGCGTTCTTCGTTGGTGCGGAGTTTGCGATTTTAAAAGTGCGTATGTCACGCATCGATCAACTTATTTCAGAAGGCAATAAAAAGGCGATTATCGCGAAAAAAGTAACGAAGGATCTCGATTACTATTTATCCGCGTGTCAGCTAGGGATTACGATCACCGCGTTAATTTTAGGGGCACTCGGAGAACCGACTGTTGCGAAAATGCTGGAGCCTGTATTTGATTACTTCAACGTACCAGCATCGGTTGCTGTTGCGTTATCGTATGCGATTTCATTAGCGATCGTCACGTTTTTACACGTTGTACTTGGCGAGTTAGCACCGAAAACGTTAGCTATTCAATATGCAGAAAAGATGACGTTACTACTTGCACCATCACTTTACTGGTTCGGGGCAATCACACGTCCATTCATCAGCGTGTTAAACGGTTCGGCGCGTTTATTACTGAAAATTTTCGGCGTCAAACCAGCAGGGCATGATACGGTGTTTTCAGAGGATGAGTTAAAGCTAATCGTTACGCAAAGTTATGAAGGTGGCGAAATTAACCAAACAGAGCTTGCGTATTTAGAAAACATTTTCGCATTCGATGAGCGTCAACTGCGTGAAATTATGATTCCGCGCGCACAAATGATTACGCTTGAGAAGCATATGCCACTGAGCAACATGCTTAAAATTATTGATGAGCAAGAATATACACGTTACCCAATTACCGACAAAGGGAGCGGGGTAACAGGCTTCATCGGCTTTATTAACACGAAGGAAATGTTAACGGATATTGCGGCGGGCCGTACTAACGACGTCGATGCATTTATTCATGACATTCCACGTTTTAAAGGGGCGATGTCAATCAAAGATGTATTTTTAAAAATGCAGCAAACGCGCATTCATATGGCGCTTGTAACCGATGAAAAAGGGGTTACGATTGGCTTAGTAACAATGGAAGATATTTTAACGGAAATTGTGGGCGATATTGAGGAAGAAGAAGATGGTCTGCCACCAATCGTTGCAACATAACAAGAAGCCTCCACTTAAGTGGGGGCTTTTTCGTTGTCTGGGCGATATTCTAAAATGTCTCCGGGCTGGCAATCGAGCGCTTTACAGATCGCTTCTAACGTTGAGATGCGCAGCGCCTTTGCTTTGCCATTTTTTAAGATGGAGATGTTTGCAAGTGTAATACCGACTTCATCTGCAAGCTGTGTCACGCTCATTTTGCGTTTGGCAAGCATGACGTCAATATTAATAATAATCGGCAATGGACGTCCTCCTCACACGGTTAAATCATTTTCTTCTTTAATGGCAATCGCACTCGCTAACACGTGCTGCAGCACTGCCGCAAAAACAGCAATGACAAACGGTGCAAACACAAAAAATGATGCAACAATGATTAAACCAGGGGCATCATCTGCTTGTGCTACGATGTACGCAATCGGCAAGTTACACGCATAAAGCGCACTAATGGCTAATGCAAATCGCTTAATCCATTGTAACGCCTGTACAGCAAGCGATGAAAATGCGAGCTGCTGCTCAATATATTGTAGCAGTTTAAAAGCTTGAAACAACGTACTAAAATAAGCAATTGCCGATCCATAAGCGCCAATGATGAGCACATAGTGTAAAGCAGGTATATCTATATACGTAGACACATCATGGGCAAGTGGCGGCACAATCCAAATGCAGCCTGCTAGAACAGGGATCACCATTATGAGCAATGTCAGTTTCAAAAATAATGTCGATGTTTTCTTCATGGCGACAGCCCCTTTCTTTTTATTGAATGTAGCATATCATTTATCGTAAAACAATAAAAGTTTATTGTTAATAACAAAATTGTAAGGTTCGATTTCATGAAAAAAAGTATGCGCAATCACGGCGCATACTTTTTTAGTTATATCGTAAATTGTTTAACAGCTAGATCAAGCTCGTTTGCAACGTGTGCAAGGTCTGCTGCAGCACGCTCGATTTGCTCGAGTGATGCGAGTGATTCTTCCGTTGAAGCGGCAACTTCCTCTGAGACAGAAGCGTTTTCTTGCGCTTGCGCTGTTAGTTGTTGTGTCGTGGCATTTACTTGTTGCAGTGCGGCAGACATTTGCTGTGCTGCTGCTGCGATCGATTCAATGCGCGGTGACATGTTTTGTGTACTTTGTAAAATCGTTTCGAACTTAACCGCGGTATCTTTACTAATGTTAATACCAGAAGCTACTTCATTCGTCGCTTGTTCCATAAACTGTACCGATTGTGCCGTATCTTTTTGGACTTCGGCAATGAGCTGCGCAATTTGCGTTGTCGATGCTTGTGAGCTTTCCGCCAGTTTGCGTACTTCATCGGCTACGACGGCAAAACCTTTGCCATGTTCACCAGCACGTGCTGCTTCAATTGATGCGTTTAGTGCGAGTAAATTCGTTTGATCTGAAATGGCGCTAATGACATCTAAAATTGAGCCAATTTCTTTCGTGCGATCATAGAGCGTGCGAACTTTATCATCTGTTAACGACACCGATTGCTGAATCGATGACATTTGCGTCACCGTATTTTGAATGGCATCGCTACCTTGTAAGGCAAGTGTCGTTGCGTGCTGTGATAGCTCGAGTACCTCATGTGTATGGTCTGCTGTTTCAGCAATATTTTGTGCAATGGACGAAACGGTATCGGTCGTCTGCTCAATCATTGATGATTGGGCATCCGTGTTGTGTGAAATTTGCGTCATCGCAGAAGCGATCTGCTGTGATGTAGCCATCGATTCCGTTGTGTTTGTCGAGAGCATTTGTGCTGCTTCTTTTACTTGTGCTGCATTTGTCGCTGCTTCTTGTACAAGTGTTGAGATGTTTGTTTTCATTTGGTTAAATGACGTACTCAGTGCACCAATTTCATCATTTGTACGCACATCGACATGGACGGTGAAATCACCTTCACTCATTTTTTCAGTCGCCTCTTTCAGCGCTTGTACCGGACGTGTGATGGAACGAATGAAGAAATACATCACGATCACACCAACGATTAAAAAGGCATTGATAACAATCGCAACGATGGTACGCGTATCTTTAGCAGTTAATACCGCTTCACTATGGAACGTTGTCGCCATCACTTTCCAATTTGTCGCCTCATTTGTCACGCTTAAAACGGTCGTGTCATCAATGTCAAACGACGTTTCAGCTTGCGCATAAAGATCGGTTAAAAATGATTCCGTTGCTTCTGTACCACTTTCTGTGTTAGGTTTTGAAATGTAATGGCCTGACGTATCGAGCAATGTAATGTAGCCATTTTGACCAATTTCAACAGAGTTCGCTAAATCCGCTAGTGTTTGCAGTGTAATGTCAATGCCGACAACGCCTGATTGGTCATGTAGCTGCTTTGCGATTGTCACGATGAGTTCACCTGTACTTGATGAAATGTACGGTTCTGTAATAATAACGTCATCAGATTGAATGGCACTTTCATACCACGGGCGCTTTCGTGGATCATAGTCGCTGTCGTATGTATAGCTAGGCATACGTAGCATATCGCCATCCGCTGTTCCAACATACGCAATCATTGCTTCAGGATGCATTTGTAAATAGTTATCTAAAGTGCTTAATACGTTCGCGCCGCCATTTTCTTCGAGCATATCTGTCGAAAAGAAGTCCGCTAAATAATCAATATGCTGTTGTTTTGGACTGATGACATTGCTAATTTGTGTATCGAGCAATCGCAAGCTTGTTTCTGCCGATTTTACTTGTTCTTCTTTGATGCTTTTTACAATGCTTTCGTACGCAATAAGCCCGAGTATGGCTGAAGGTACTATTAAAAATAGGAGCAAAGTAATCATTAGCTTCCGACCTAAGGAAGATTTTTGTAACCATTCTTTCATGAAATATGTACTCTCCTTCATTTCTAAATGTTATTAATGTTTAAATTTTTAAATAATTTACACTATGAAGATAGTGTAATTATAGCGCAAAAGTATTAATGAAACATTAAAAAAATTAGAATTATACATATTTTTCACGTGAATGTACAAAAACATAATGAATTAATGACGATAAGCGCCTTGAAGTTCAATATTTTGTGAAAAAATACGGTGTCCATTATTGAAAACGGTTGTGATTGGACAGATGCGCGCAATGGCATGTGCGCTGCTCACGGCATCGACAAGAACAGCAGTAGCTGGCTGTCCTACTGCAGGCCATACGCGAACTCCTTGTTCATTTAATGGCGTTATATTACCTGTTGCATAGCGTAAAACTTGTCCAATTGATTGTTCATCATTGCAGCCAAAGCATTGCGCAAGCTGCTGTAATTTTTGCAGCGTATTGCCGCTACCAAATGGCGACCAATGATCCATTAAGCTATCATGTCCAACAACGACTGAAATGCCTGCTTCTTTTAGCTTCGGGATAGGAATCGTGTTGTTTGTCGCATGAAATGGTACGGTCGTCGCAATGGTTATATTATGTTTTTGCAAGCGGGGGAGCAGCTTCGCAAGCTCTGCTGCAGATGCAGTCGCAAGTGCAAACGCATGGCTAATCGTTACATCATGTGCGAATTGATACTTTTCAAGCAAATCACATAGCACATGAAGCTCATACAATCCTAAGCTGCCGTTATCGTGTAAATGAAGGTCGATGCCTTTTTGTGCGGTAACAGCAAGTTGTACAGTTTGCTCAAGCGATGCGTATAAGTTTGGATCGATTGTTGCAGGATCGACGCCACCGACATGTGTTGCACCGAGCTGTAACGCTTTATTCATTAACGGGTACACGTCATCACGCATTAAGCCGTGCTGTGGAAATGCAACGAGTTCATACGTAATATGTGGTGCAAATGATTGCAATACATCCATTAACATTTCGACATGTTGCGTACCGATACTTTGATCGACGTTACAATGCGTGCGAATATGTGTATGGCCGTTTGCGATTAAATGTTTAATAACGTAAATGGCGCGCTCCTTCATCACAGGAAGTTGTGCAGGTAACAGCTGCTGCTCCTGTGCAATGCGTGAACGGATGCCATCTTTTGGACGAATCGGTGCTTGCCATTTGTCGCCAAAATATGTTTTGTCTAAATGTATATGCATATCGCGAAATGCAGGAAGTAAAAGTTGGCCTTGTGCATCAAACACGTGGTCATGTTCATCTGTAATAGCAGGTTCAATTTTTGTAAACACGCCGTCTTCTATGACGAGATCGACAAGCTCTGTTTCTGTCGCAATGACACAATCGTCCTCATATATAGCTTTTCTCAAGTAACACATTTTTTAATAATAAGCTCAAGTTGTTCGCCCCTTTACAATATGTACAGCTACGTTGTCAACAATGACAGCTAGCCGTTCTTTTTATGTATTGCCGATTTTCTTCATCGTAACACATATGTATTCGCTTACATATGATGATTTCGCCTGTTTTTTTGAAAAAATGCAAACGTTTTCAATAGATGGGATTTGCAGAAGAAGGCTTATACAGCAACGATTTTGCAGCAATTTTAAAATAAATGACTCGAAAGTAACTAAAAAGTTTGAAAAAAATGTGAACGTGGTATATGATAAGTACAACAAGAAAATTACTTAAGCGACAGATTTAAGTGATTTTCAACAAACATATCACATAGTATTTTGGCGAGCACGTACTTACTTACTTTAGGGGGCGTTTAGAATGGAAAACGTAACTAATACAACACGTCGCGTAAAAGAGCTGCCGCTGGTCGAGGAAATGAAAACACCGAGTGCAATCATTGTGTTAGGTTCCGCTTTTGGGATGGCAACACTTTATGCGATCGGCTCGTTCGGAGTTATGTTCTATGACATGTTCATGAAGATGATTTCGTAACGAATGTTCACAATCATGAATAAAGGTTCATCACCGAAAGCTGGGGTTGACACCTGAACCTACATGTTGCTTGGAACAAGAGGCGGACTCCAGCGGGAAAAGCGTGAGCTTGAGACTACAGG
>JAHAYH010000028.1 GCA_018384745.1 Caryophanon sp.
ATCTCAGCCCGCAAGCCGGCCTCCAGCGCGGCGGGCGTTTGGCCTTTGGCGGGCGTGCCAATCAGCAAAAAAGCCCCTGGCCCACGCCCCCACACATCGGCCCCGCTGCCGGCGCTATCGGCCAGGCGGGTTTGCACCAGGTGGCGTTGTCAAGAAAGGTGACGTTGTTAAGGCTGTTATCGTTCGCACTAAATCTGGCGCTCGCCGCAAAGATGGTACTTACATCAAATTTGATGAAAACGCATGCGTTATCATTAAAGATGACAAGTCTCCACGCGGAACTCGTATCTTCGGACCAGTTGCTCGTGAATTACGCGATGGCAACTTCATGAAAATCGTTTCTCTAGCTCCAGAAGTTCTTTAATATTCATGACAGTACCAATCAAGGAGGTGCAACACACAATGCATGTTAAAAAGGGCGACAAGGTAAAAGTAATTACCGGTAAAGATAAAGGCAAAGAAGGCGTTATCTTAGCTGCTTTCCCTAAACAAGAACGCGTTCTTGTTGAAGGTGTAAACATCGTTAAGAAACACAACAAGCCTAACCAGCTAAACCCACAAGGTGGTATTGTATCTCAAGAAGCTGCAATCCACGTTTCGAACGTAATGCTAATCGATCCTAAATCTGGCGAGCCGACTCGCGTAGGTTACAAAATCGAAGACGGCAAAAAAGTTCGTGTTGCAAAAAAATCAGGTGTAGTAATCGACTAATAAGTAAAATATGAAGGGAGGTAAACTACATGAGCCGCCTAAAAGAAAAGTATTTAAATGAAGTAGCTCCTGCTCTAATGAGCAAGTTCGAATATAAATCTGTAATGCAACTACCTAAAGTAGAGAAAATCGTAATCAACATGGGTGTTGGTGACGCTGTACAAAACTCTAAATCTTTAGATGCTGCAGTTGAAGAATTAACAATCATCGCTGGTCAAAAACCAGTTGTAACAAAAGCAAAAAAATCGATCGCAGGTTTCCGCCTACGTGAAGGTATGCCAATCGGCGCTAAAGTTACATTACGCGGTGAGCGTATGTATGAATTCCTAGACAAATTAATCGCAATCGCACTTCCACGTGTACGTGACTTCCGCGGTGTTTCTAAAAAAGCATTCGACGGTCGCGGTAACTACACTCTAGGTGTAAAAGAGCAATTAATTTTCCCGGAAATCGATTACGATAAAGTTTCGAAAGTACGCGGTATGGACATCGTTATCGTAACTACTGCGAATTCTGATGAAGAAGCTCGCGAGTTATTAACACAGTTCGGTATGCCGTTCCAAAAGTAATAAAATAAGGAGGGCGAAAACGTGGCTAAAAAATCAATGATCGTTAAACAACAACGTAAGCAAAAGTTTAAAGTACAAGAATATACACGTTGTGAACGCTGTGGTCGTCCACACTCTGTATACCGCAAATTTAAACTTTGCCGTATTTGTTTCCGTGAACTTGCATATAAGGGACAAATTCCTGGCGTAAAGAAAGCCAGCTGGTAATCCCCTAATTTGGGAAGGAGGTAAAACGCAATGACAATGACTGATCCGATTGCAGATATGCTTACTCGTATCCGTAACGCTAACATGGTTCGTCACGAAAAATTAGAGGTTCCTGCTTCTAACATCAAAAAAGAAATCGCTGAAATCTTAAAGCGTGAAGGTTTTGTACGTGACGTAGAATACGTAGAAGATAACAAACAAGGTATCATCCGTATCTTCTTAAAATATGGTAAAGATAACGAACGCGTTATTACAGGCCTAAAACGTATCTCTAAACCAGGTTTACGTGTATACGCTAAGACAAACGAAGTTCCTAAAGTACTTAACGGTTTAGGTATCGCTTTAGTATCAACTTCACAAGGTTTATTAACAGACAAAGAAGCTCGCGCTAAACAAGTGGGCGGCGAAATCGTAGCATACGTTTGGTAATATAGTATTTAAATGAATGGAGGTGCCCATTAATGTCACGTGTAGGTAAAAAACTTATCGAGGTTCCAGCTGGCGTAACTGTAGAAGTTGCTGCTGACAACGTAGTAGTTGTAAAAGGACCAAAAGGCGAATTAACTCGTCAATTCCATAAGGATATGAAAATTGAGCAAGAAGGTAACATCATCACTGTTGTACGTCCTTCTGAATCGAAAGAACACCGCACAAACCACGGTACAACTCGTGCGCTTTTAGCGAACATGGTTACTGGTGTTTCTGAAGGTTTCTCTCGCTCATTAGAACTTATCGGGGTAGGTTACCGTGCGCAATTACAAGGTAAAAAACTTGTATTAAACGTTGGTTACTCTCACCCAGTAGAGTTCGAACCTGAAGCAGGCTTAGAGGTAGAAGTTCCTTCTAACACTAAGATCATTGTAAAAGGTATTTCTAAGGAACGCGTTGGTGCTTTAGCATCAAACATCCGTGATGTACGTCCACCAGAGCCTTACAAAGGTAAAGGTATTCGTTACGAAGGCGAATTCGTACGTCGTAAAGAAGGTAAAACAGGTAAATAATGCAGCCTGAATTGCATTAAAATCTAGAAAAGGAGTGACCTCTATGATTACGAAACAAGATAAAAATCAAGTTCGTAAGAAACGTCATGGGCGTGTTCGTGCTAAGATCTCTGGTACTGCATCAGTTCCACGTTTAAACGTATTCCGTTCAAACAAGAACATCTACGCACAATTAATCGATGACGTAGCTGGCGTAACTTTAGTTTCTGCTAACACTCAAGAAAAAGGTTTCGAAGGTGCTGGCGCAAACGTAGAAGCAGCTGCAAAAATCGGTGAAATCATCGCTAAACGCGCTGTTGAAAAAAATATTACTACTGTGGTATTTGACCGTGGTGGTTACTTATATCATGGACGTGTGAAAGCTTTAGCTGAAGCTGCACGTGAAAACGGCTTAGAATTTTAATAAGAAGGAGGGACATACTTCATGAGTCGCATTGACGCAAGCAAATTAGAACTTGAAGAACGCGTAGTTACAATTAACCGTGTTGCTAAAGTTGTTAAAGGTGGTCGTCGCTTCCGCTTCACTGCATTAGTTGTAGTTGGAGATAAAAATGGTCATGTAGGTTTCGGTACTGGTAAAGCCCAAGAGGTTCCAGATGCTATCCGTAAGGCTGTTGAAGACGCGAAGAAAAACTTAATCGAAGTACCACGCGTGGGTGGAACTACTCCACACTTAGTGCAAGGTCGCTTCGGTGCAGGTTCAATCTTAATCAAACCTGCAGCTCCTGGTACAGGGGTTATCGCTGGTGGTCCAGTACGTGCCGTACTAGAACTTGCTGGTATTACTGATATTCTTTCAAAATCTCTAGGTTCAAACACACCAATTAACATGGTGCGTGCAACTGTAGCAGGTTTAACTGAATTAAAACGCGCAGAGGACGTTGCTAAACTACGCGGTAAATCAGTGGAAGAGTTATTAGGATAAGGGGGGAATTATAATGGCTAAATTACAAATCACCCTTACTAAATCTGTGATTGGCGCTAAGCCGAACCAACGTAAAGTTGTTGAAGCTTTAGGTTTACGCAAAATGAACCAAACTGTTGAGCAAGCTGATAATGCAGCAACTCGCGGTGCCATTGCAAAAGTAGCTCACTTAGTTACTGTAACTGAAATTTAATTTCAAACTTTTTTCATATAAATTACAAGGAGGTGCCACCTATGAAACTTCATGAGTTAAAACCTGCAGTTGGTTCACGTAAAGAACGTAACCGTGTTGGTCGTGGTATCGGTTCTGGTAACGGTAAAACTTCTGGTAAAGGTCACAAAGGTCAAAACGCACGTTCTGGCGGCGGTGTACGTCCAGGATTTGAGGGCGGTCAAAACCCTTTATTCCGTCGTTTACCAAAACGTGGTTTTACTAACGTTAACCGTAAAGAATACGCTATCGTTAACGTTGAGACATTAAACCGTTTCGAAGATGGTGCAGAAGTAACAGCTGCATTATTATTAGAAACTGGTGTAGTGAGCAATGAAAAAGCTGGAATTAAGATCCTTGGTCACGGGGAACTTACTAAAAAGCTTACAGTTAAAGCTCACAAATTCTCAGCTTCGGCTAAAGAAGCAATCGAAAATGCTGGCGGATCTATCGAGGTGATCTAATGTTTCAGACAATCTCAAACTTTATGCGTGTTCGAGATATACGAAATAAAATCATCTTCACATTATTAATGTTAATCGTTTATCGTATCGGGACATTTATCCCGGTACCAAACGTTGACGCAGACGTATTAAAGGCAACTGACGAGTTCAATCTCGTTGGTTTCATTAATACATTTGGCGGTGGTGCTTTGGCTAACTTCTCTATCTTTGCGATGGGGATCATGCCGTACATCACGGCCTCAATTATTGTACAGCTCCTTCAAATGGATGTTGTACCGAAGTTTGCTGAGTGGGCAAAACAAGGTGACGTTGGTCGCCGTAAGTTAGCTCAATTTACTCGCTACTTCACAATCGTATTAGCGTTTATACAATCATTTGCGATGTCATTTGGTTTTAACCAAATGTATGGCGGGACGTTGATCCAAGATGAAGGTGTAATGACATACGTAGTAATTTCAATCGTTCTTACTGCTGGTACTGCATTTTTACTTTGGTTATCTGAACAGATTACCGCTAAAGGTGTAGGTAACGGTATTTCAATCGTTATTTTTGCTGGGATCGTGGCTTCGTTCCCGAACGCAGTAAACCAACTGTATGCACAACAAATTGAAGGTGCCGGTGAAGCTTTATTCATCAACATCATTATTATTGCGTTGTTAGCGTTAGTACTTTTAGCTGTTGTAGTTGGCGTTATTTACGTAACTCAAGCGTTACGTAAAATTCCAATTCAATACGCAAAGCGAGTTGCTGGTAACGCTTCAGAACGTGTTGCAGCAGGTCAACAAACGCACTTACCGTTAAAGGTAAATGCTGCAGGGGTTATTCCGGTAATCTTCGCGGTAGCGTTTATTATGACGCCGCAAACACTTGCGTTATTCTTTGGTGAAAACGATGTAACAACTAAGATTACTAACTTCTTCGATTATACGAAGCCAACTGGTATGCTTATTTACGTCGCATTAATCATTGCGTTCACATACTTCTATGCGTTCATTCAGGTGAACCCAGAAAATGTAACGGACAACTTGAAAAAACAAGGTGCGTACATTCCGGGCATTCGTCCAGGTAATGACACACAAACATATTTAACAAAAATCCTTTATCGTCTAACATTTGTAGGCTCGATCTTCCTAGCGGCGATCGCGGTGTTACCGATTCTGTTTACAGCGTTTATGGATTTACCAGCGGCAGTTCAAATTGGTGGTACTAGTATCCTGATTGTTGTCGGTGTAGCTCTTGAAACAATGAAGCAGTTAGAGTCACAACTTGTGAAACGTCACTATAAAGGATTCATGAAATAATCTAGTTGTTAGGAAGCGTTTTGCTTCCTCTTAACTAGCAACAAAACTTTTTGTTGGAGGGGTATATTTCGTATGAATATCGTATTAATGGGTCTTCCTGGTGCTGGTAAAGGTACACAGGCTGACAAAATTATTGAGAAGTACGCAATCCCTCATATTTCTACAGGCGATATGTTCCGTGCCGCGATCAAAAACGGTACAGAACTAGGCTTAAAGGCTAAATCGTTTATGGATGAAGGGAAATTAGTACCGGATGAAGTAACGATCGGCATCGTTCGCGAGCGCCTTAGCCAAGCTGACTGTGAGAAGGGCTTCCTTTTAGACGGGTTCCCACGTACGGTGCCACAAGCAGAAGCTTTAGATAGCATCCTTGTAGAACTGGGGAAAAATATTGAACATACAATCAATATTGAAGTCGAAAAAGACGAGCTAGTTGCTCGATTATCGGGTCGTCGCATCTGTAAAGTATGTGGCGCATCATATCACTTAATTTTCAATCCTCCAGCTGAGGAAGGTAAATGTGATAAAGATGGCGGCGAGCTTTATACGCGCGCTGACGATAATCCTGAAACGGTTTCGAACCGTCTGGAAGTAAATATGAATCAAGCACAACCATTACTTGATTTCTATCAAGCTAAAGGTGTGTTATCAAATATTAATGGGCAGCAACATATTGATGAAGTATTTGCTGACCTAGATGCTCTTTTACAGGGCAGCCGCAGCTGATACCCGGCTCCGGGCGCAGATTACTGCTTCCGCGGGAGGCATGCGGAAGCAACAACGAAACATATTTATTTGAGAGTTGCAAAAGCATATTGTGCCCGGTATATATCTTGAAAAATATTCGAAACATATTACGTGAAGTAGAGGTTTTGACAAGGTATAATGGGTTTCGTGGAAGCATCTGTATAACGGGTATGAATTCTCATCCGAGTCTATCAAATTTCCGTGGATTGTGTGAAGCGAAACCAGACGAGCGTCTTTCAAACATCTCTCATACAATCCAAGGCGTATGCTTTGTCATAGGTCGTTTGATGAAAAGATGAGAACCTGAATTATTATATAATAGAAGGGAGACTAGGTCTGATGGCGAAAGACGATGTAATTGAAGTCGAAGGGACAGTTGTTTATCCCAGTCGACCCCAATTGCAATAGGGCCATCTGGTTTCCGTGACTCGTGAAACGCATAAGCAATAGAAGATTCTTCGTCTAGGTAATCCTTATTGAATACCCCGCCCATTTCTGTACCGAATTCTGCAA
>JAHAYH010000030.1 GCA_018384745.1 Caryophanon sp.
TCTGGCATTGCGGGTATGAATGTAAGGTATGAGGGAGCTTCATACAGAATAACCCTTTCCGATGGATCTGCCCGATACAGTGACACGGACCTTGTAAGAAATCTCGACAGACATTTTGAACACACAAAAAGTTAGGAGTTCAAATAAGTTTTAAAAAATGAAATCCCTTTGTAACAGACGAGTTTCCGGATGAAATCCTGATACTTTGAAAGAGATTGTCCGTTTTGTACACGAAGTGCATCCAGTTTTTGCCGTAACCCTCTCAACTATCTTGCACAAGCTATGTGGATGAAATGATGACATCATGCCAACTTTCAATAATAGGTGGGGAGTGCTTTTTCGTTGCCGGTGGGGTGCGGGCGTTTGGTGGTGAGGCGTTGGTGCAAGTGGCTGATTTTGTGGTGGTTTTATTGAAAAAAAAAGGGTGGATTATTTGTGTAATTCGTTTGCTTTTAGTAACTTAGAGGTATGATTACACAGCAGAAGAAACTCGTTTTGAGCCAGTACACGGGACTGTATGACATTCTCGTTCCGGCCGACCATTTCCTCAGGAGGCTTCATGATGACATCGACTTCTCGTTCATCTACAGGGAGCTCGTGGACAAGTACTCGGAGAGCATGGGGCGCACGGCCTACGACCCGGTGATGATGTTCAAGTACCTTATACTGAAGGTCATCTCCAAGCTCTCGGACGTGGACCTCGTCAACGAGGTGAGGGTGAACATGGCCTACAAGTTCTTCCTCGACATGGCCCCTGAGGAGATGCCGGTGGACGACTCCACGCTGTGCAAGTTCCGCAGGACGCGCCTGAGGGACACCAACCTGACCGACCTGCTGCTGGCCAAGACCTTCGAGATGGCCGAGGGCAAGGGCATCCTCAGGCGCTCGGACGACAACAGGATACACATCCGCGCCATCATCGACGGCACCCACACCGTCTCCGCCGCCTCGCTCTACAGGCCCGTGCCCGCGCTGAAGGAGTGGTCGAAGAAGCTCCGCCACCAGGTCTACACGCTCCTCCCCGAGATGGAGGGCAGGCTCAGGACCGACAAGGAAATATCCTCGAGGGACCTCACGGGCGAGGTGGAGTACTGCCGCGCCCTCATCGCCGCCGTGGAGGGCCTGCTGGGCGAGGCCACCGAGTTCCCCCGTGTCAAGAGGGTGCTCAACCGCTTCAGGGAGCTGGTGGACGACATCACCGACCACTACTCGTACAGCCCCGTCGACCCCGACGCCCGTGTCGGGCACAAGAGCGCCGACACCGAGTTCTTCGGCTACAAGACGCAGATCGTGATGGACGCCGAGACGGACATGGTTGTCGGGGTGAGGGTCACCTCTGGCGAGGTGGGCGACGCGCTGCCCGGCAGGGAGGCGCTCGCCGAGGTGCTGGCCAAGGGCGACTTCAAGGTCGACGAGGTGCTCGGCGACGCCGCCTACTCCGGGCAGCCCATCCTCGAGCTGGCGAGGGAGCACTCCTTCGAGCTGCTCGCCCCGCCGCATCCCAACCTCGGCTCTGGAATAGACGGGCGCGACGGCTTCACCTTCAACAAGGACGCGGACATGTTCATCTGCCCCAACGGGCACCTGGCGGTGAGCAAGCGCTTGGCCTGCGTCAAGTTCAGCCGTGACATAATGCACCGTACAGCCGTGCAGAACATCACCGGTATTGAGTACACGCTGATGGGTATGCATGCCTTTGTAATAAGGCAATAGAGAAGGGTGAATGTTCAACATTTTCCCCTCCCAGGCTTTTACAAATTTTTCACTTAAAATTCGCATAAAGCCGGCAAGTACCACCAGATCCGCATCCCAGTCCAGCAGTTGCTGATGCATCACATCATCAAACGCTTCTCGGTTTGGATATTGCCTGTGTTCAATAACTGCAGTTTGAATTCCTGCTTGTTGCGCACGCGTTAAAGCAAAGGCTTCAGGTTTATTGGAAATCACGCCGACAATTTGCCCTGAAAGATTGGCATCAATCAAGGCTTGTAGATTTGATCCGCTACCTGAAACAAGTACAGCAATTTTAATCATGCGAAATTATGCGAAGATCACACGAATTTTTTCGTCTGCACCTGCAACCGATTCAGCATTGTCTTGAATCTGACCCATTGTCCATGCTTTCTCACCAAGACCGTTGAGTAATTCAACAGTTTTGTCAGCTTCATTTGCATCAACCACAAGCACCATGCCGACGCCACAGTTAAAGGTACGATACATTTCAAACTGCTCTACACCGCCTTCACGTTGTAGAAGTTTGAATAGCTCAGGCCATTCCCAAGAAGATTCATTCACAAGCGCTTGAGCACCATTTGGAAGGACGCGAGGTAAGTTACCTGGCAAACCGCCACCGGTGATGTGCGCCATTGCGTGTACATCGACATGTTTAAGCAATTCAAGAATCGATTTGACATAAATACGGGTTGGTTCCATTGCAACATCTGCAAGTGGGCGACCATCAACGATTTGAGTTAAATCAACATTTTTCACGTCTAGAATTTTACGAAGCAGTGAGTAACCGTTTGAGTGCGCACCTGAAGAAGCAACACCAACTAAAACGTCACCGGCTTTGACTTTAGAGCCATCAATAATTTTGCTTTGCTCAACGACACCGACACAGAAACCTGCAAGATCGTAATCTTCGCCTTCATACATGCCTGGCATTTCAGCAGTTTCACCGCCGACCAGTGCACAGCCAGCAAGCTCACAACCAGTACCGATACCAGTGACAACATTTGCAGCAACATCCACATTCAAATGACCAGTTGCATAATAGTCGAGGAAGAACAGTGGTTCAGCACCACACACGAGAAGGTCGTTAACACACATTGCCACCAGGTCTTGACCAATTGTGTCATGACGGTTCAAATTCAATGCTAAACGTAATTTTGTACCCACACCATCTGTGCCAGATACGAGAACAGGTTCTTCATAACCTTTAGGAATTTTACAAAGTGCACCAAAGCCACCTAGACCGCCCATAACTTCGGGACGTGAGGTACGCTTAGCGACAGATTTGATACGATCGACTAACGCGTCGCCCGCTTCAATGTCGACACCTGCATCTTTGTAGCTTAAACCAGTATTTGGGGTAGAAGTTGAGTTGCTCATAATGAAGTCTCCGCATTCGCGGTGGCGATTATAACCTGAATATATAAAACTCTTATGGTATTTCTGATCTAAAATGCTATCTTTATTGAAATATTTTAATTTTTAGAATGATTAATAGAGAAAAGGCGAAACTTTATGGTAGATCGCACATTGCGTCGCGTGTTTATCCTAGCTGGGATAGCTTTATTGTTATGGACTTTATACTTATTAAAACCCGTTGTAATTCCATTTGTTGCAGCACTTTTAGTGGCTTATCTATTTAGCCCGCTGGTGGATAAATTGCATGATGTGGGTCTGCCGCGTTGGCTTTCTATTAGTATCGTTTTTATCGGAATCGGAATTGTACTGACCTTGGCCATCTGGTATTTAGTGCCACTGATCTGGCAACAGTTGATGTATGCACGTGACAATATACCCGCGATCATTGGATGGATTAATTCGACCTTTTTACCATGGTTGTCCAATACCTTTAATGTCGTTGAAATGGAAATTGATACCAATCAGATTTCTGATGTGGTCATGAATTATGTACAAACCAATTATAGCGCAGACAGTATTCAGGCATTCTTGTTACGCCTTGCTCAATCCGGAATTAATTTTCTCCAGATTGGCGGTACGATTGTCTTAATTCCCATCATTGCCTTCTATTTTCTGCTGGATTGGGATCGTATGCTGGGGAGTTTGCGCCGCCTGATTCCACGTCCTTATGAAAAAAGTACACTAAAAATTGTAGGCGAATGTCATAGCGTGCTGGGTGCTTTTGTTAAAGGGCAGTTTCTGGTCATGATCTTGCTGGGAATTGTCTATGCGGTGGGCTTGCAACTGATTGGTCTTGAAGTTGGATTGATTATTGGTATGGTGGCAGGTCTGGCCAGTATTATTCCTTATCTGGGCTTTGCAGTCGGTATTATTGCAGCGGTGATTGCGACCTTACTGCAATTTGGGATTGACTGGTGGCAACTGGTATTGGTCGGCATTGTGTTTATGGTCGGACAGGCAGTTGAAGGTTATATTCTGCAACCATTCTTGCTGGGCGATAAAATTGGTCTTTCTCCTGTTGCCGTAGTATTTGCCGTATTGGCAGGTGCACAGCTGGCAGGCTTCCTGGGAATGCTGATTGCATTACCGGTGGCAGCCGTCATTGTGGTACTACTGCGGCATGTACGCGAGTACTATGAACACACAACATTTTATGGCGATCGGGCCATTGTGATGCAAGATGCCTCTACTGGTTCAATCAATATCGAAACAGCAGACTTAGATGTTGATATTGAAATGAAAAAGCCAGAGAAAAAACCGCTGCAAGCAGAGGAGAACTCAAGTAAAATTCATGATCCCCATGGTAGAGACTCATAAGGCCAAAAAATCATATGCGTCAATTGCAGTTAGATATAGAACCTCAGCTCGATGCCCGAATCAGTGATTTTTCAGGGCCAGGTTGGGGGCATGTGATTGATGCAGTGCGTCAATTACATGCAGGCTTAATCAGCCGTTTTTATGTCTATGGTGGGGCGGGTACAGGGAAAAGTCATTTATTGTCTGCTATCTGTGACTCTTATCTTGAAGTAGGGAAATCTGCGATTCAGGTATCTTTACTTGAGCTTCTAGATGCCCCGACCGAGGCGATTACCTCGCTGGATCGTTTTGATCTGGTCGCACTCGATGATATTGAAGCGATTAGTGGTGTGCCGCATTGGCAGCGCGCAGTCTTTCATCTGATTAATTATAATAATGAAGGCGGCGGACAGTTGGTATTTTCTTCACGCTTTGCGCCGATTGAACTTAAGCTTGAGTTACCAGATCTACAGTCACGCTTAACACAAGCGGTGAGTACCCGTGTGCCGAGTGGTAGTCTCTATGCTGATCGTTATGCGCTGGTTTCATCCGTACTAGATCGTCGGGGGATTCATTTAGATCCTCAAATTTTTGACTATTTACTGAGTCATGGGCCACATCAAACTTCGGTACTTCTTCAGAGATTAGAGCAAATTATTCAACTGCTTAAGGGAGAAAAACTGAAGGTCAGCAATGCCAATCTGCGACAGATTTATGCCTTGATTGACGAATATCGGTAAATCATAAAAATTCTTGAGTAATTGCTCAGTCTATGCCACAGTAAGGCAAAATAA
>JAHAYH010000039.1 GCA_018384745.1 Caryophanon sp.
GTTTTGGGGGTGAGAGTATTGGCCGATGAAAAAAGGCGTTCAAGTGCAATGGAAAGGACCCGTGTGCGCCATACCGGCAGTGCGGTCTATTCCGAAGATGATTTTTCCCCGGCAAGGGTAACGAGGAATTCGCTCCGCGAAAAGCGTCGCCCGAAACGGAGCCAACTCGCCGTTACATAAAACAAAGCACCGGCGAATTTACCATTCGCCGATGCTTTGTTCAATTTAGAGGGGGGTTTGTCCCAGCCTCTTTTTTCGTTAATAAATCGCGCGACGTTCTTGAATGACGCGAATATTTTGTAATGTGTCGTCCTCTAAGCCTTGTACTGGTAACCCAGCTTCAATGTTTTGTTGGATGAAGTCGATCGTTTCTTGTGTAATGACCTCTCCTGGAATGAAAATCGGAATACCCGGCGGATATACCATAATGAATTCCGCAGAAATACGATCGTGTGCATCTTTTAATGGAATGAGTTCAGTTTCTGCATAAAAAGCATCGCGCGGTGTCATAGATAATGCCGGAATTTCTGGCACGTTGACATTTGTTTCTGTTACAACCGCTTCTGAATCAAATGCTTGAGACATGCGTTGCAGTGCATTAACGAGTAAGTTCATTTCCTTTTTCGAGTCACCCATCGTCACTAAACATAAAATGTTGTATAAATCCGATAGTTCGATCTCGATATTGGCGTTATGTCGTAGCCATTCTTCTGCTTGATGACCGGTAATGCCGAGATCCTTTACGCTAATAAGTAGCTTTAACGGATCCATATCAAACGTGGCAGATGAATGCAGCTTTTCACGACCGACACAATATAAATGTGGAATCGTATTAATGCGCTTGCGTGTATCTTTTGCAAGACGAATCGCTTCATCGATTAAATCGTAGCCATGGACAGCTAATTGACGGCGAGCTGTATCAAGTGATGCAAGTAATGGATACGATGTAGATGTCGTTGTAAGCATCGACAATACCGTTTGTACGCGTTTTGCCGATACGAGACCTTCACGTACGTTTAACACAGAACTTTGCGTCATCGAGCCGCCAAGCTTATGTACGCTCGTTGCAGCCATATCTGCGCCAGCTTGCATTGCAGACAATGGTAAATCTTCATGGAATTTCATTAATACACCGTGTGCTTCATCAACAATGACAGGAATATTACGCGCATGCACAATATCGACAATGCGCTGTAAATCAGCAACAAAGCCGAAATACGTTGGGTTAATAACAAGAACAGCTTTAGCATCTGGGTACGTCTCAAGTGCACGTTCCACAGACTCAGGGGTAATCCCGTGAGAAATGCCAAGCTCCGTATCCACCTCTGGATGAATAAAAATCGGAATTGCACCAGAGAATACAATGGCAGACATGATCGACTTGTGTACATTACGAGGTACGAGAATTTTATCTCCTTGGCCGACGACGGACATAATCATTGTCATAATCGCGCCACTTGTACCTTGAATCGAGAAAAATGTATGGTCAGCACCAAAGGCTTCAGCAGCTAATTGCTGCGCTTCTTTAATTGCGCCTTTTGGTGAATGTAAGTCATCTAATGGAGCAATATTGATTAAATCGATTGATAAAACGTTGTCCCCGACAAATTCGCGGAAAGCTGGGTCTATTCCCGATCCTTTCTTATGACCTGGAATATGGAATTGAATCGGATGTCTATTACGATGCTTTAGTAAAACATCAAATAACGGAGTCTCTAATTGTGACAACGCAGGTACCACCTCACTTGAATTTATTTAAAATTTTAAAAACAAATGAATTATAGCATTAACAGACGGTTGTGACTACTAAAAGTTCATGCAGGATTTTCACTACTTATTGAAGAATATAACGAACAAAGGGGGAGATTGAATGAAATGGTCTACTAGAATAACGGATTTACTAGGTATTGATTATCCGATTGTGCAAGGGGGACTTGCGTATTTAGCGTATTCAGAGCTTGCCGCAGTGGTAAGTAATGCAGGGGGTCTTGGTCAAATTACAGCAATGAGTTTACAAACACCGGACGAGTTGCGCGAAGAAATTCGCAAAACGCGTGCGTTAACGGATCGACCGTTTGGCGTGAATTTCGCGATTGGTATGTATGGTAAAGGCTATGAGCCAATGGTTGAAGTAGCAGCGGAAGAAAATGTACCAGTTGTCACAATGACAGGTGGCAATCCAGCGCCTATTTTTGATATTTTAGCAGGCACACCGATTAAAAAAATGGTGCTCGTTGCAGCGCGTCGTCAAGCGCAAAAAGCAGAGGAGCTTGGTGCCGATGCCGTGATGGTTGTCGGACAAGAAGGCGGCGGTCATTTAGGGCGTGATGATGTTGGAACGATGGTGCTCGTGCCACAGGTCGTTGATAGCGTATCGATTCCGGTCATTGCATCAGGTGGGATTGGTGATGGCCGCGGTTGGATGGCGGCACATGCACTCGGCGCAGAAGGCATTGAGATGGGCACGCGCTTTATTGCGACGAAGGAATGCGTGCATGCGATTGATGCGTATAAGCAAGCACTCGTGGATGCTACGGAAAATGATACCGTCGTTATTAAGCGATCGATTGGTGGGCCTGCGCGCGCCTTACGCAACAGCTTTACCGATGAAATTTTACAAATCGAAGCGACAACGCCAACGTATGAAGCATTGCGCGACTACATTAGTGGCGAAGTAAATAAAAACTATATTTATCACGGCTCTGATAAAGGCTACGGATGGGCAGGGCAAGTAACAGGTTTGATTCATGATGTGCCGACTGTACAGGAGCTCATAACACGAATGGTTGCAGAGGCAGAAGCAATTCGTTTAAAATGGACGTAATGGCAAGGTAGCAATACCTTTAGGAGAAAGTAGGTTTACAGCATGGAATATTCATACCCATTATCACCAGATTGGACGACACAAGAAATTGTGGATGTTGTCGCATTTTTTGAGGCCGTTGAAGCCGCGTATGAAAAGGGCATCGTTGCAGGTGACTTTTTACGCGTGTATCGTCGCTTTAAAGAAATTGTGCCGTCACAAGCGGAAGAAAAAACAATTTGTCGTGAATATGAGGATGCAAGCTCATACGTACCATATAAAGTCGTGAAAGCAGCAAAAGAAGCAGACGCTGCGCAAAAGATTCGCGTGCAAGTAGCGGACAAGCGCCGTAAATAAACAAAAGGCAGAAGAAGCAGAGATCGCTTCTTTTGCCTTTTTGGTTATGCATTTACGGCTTGTACATGCTCCGTTACGATTTGTGCTAACGCCATGATCGTATCAAAGCTATCTGCTGGAAATTCTGCGCGTACGAAGTCGACACCGAGCTCGCGTGCGACTGCTTCACAATCTGCACCGATTTCGATAAATGATTCCACATCTGCTGCAAGCGATAATAATTCACATGTGACAAAGCCAGTAGCACCAGCAGCTGCTTGTGTGCGCATCGCTTCTTTTACATCAGGTGCTAACCAATTTGCTTTCCCACCTGATGAGCGATATACCGCTGCATAGTGTTTGATACCTGCTTGTTCCGCGATCGCTTGTGCTAACGCTTCAAATTCCGTCGTGTAGGGAGCGTTGCCTTCAGGTTTAATCGGCTGACTATGTACGGTGAATAACACATGCGCGTCTTTACGGCTTTGTGCTGATAGCCAATTGTAAGCACGCGACACACGATCCGCGTAAATATCGACAATTGCAGGGTGCGTGTTCCAGTTTTTCACTTCAATTTGTTGAATGTTTGTTCCTGCTAGTAATTGTGCAACTTCCGCGTGGAAAGCACCAGCACCAGACGGCGAGAATACAGGGTTAATTGGCAATGTGACAATCGTTGTCGCACCATCTGCAATCGCTGCTGTCACAACATCTTGTAAAAACGGTGCGGTATGTTTATACGCATTGTATACACGTACGTCTTGTTGGAGCATTGTTGGCAATACATGTTGTAAGCCGTTTGCAATGCGCTGTGTCGCGGATGCGATAAAGTCTGCTTGCGCAGGTTGTTGAAACTGTGCAACGATTTTTTCGAGCATTGGAGGTGGAACATCACGCCCGATGATGTGGCTAAAATAAGCCGGTACATCATCAATTGAAGCAGGTGCTCCGTAAGCAAAGTGAATAACAGCAATCATGAAAAATCTCTCCTTTAATATGTCGTTCATGATTTATTGTAATGCAAATGATACTCATTCTCAATGAATATTTGACACGTGTGACAAAAAAATAAAAAGCAGAGAACGAAGATCATTCTCTGCTACATATACTATGTGCGGTCCGTTAACGTTTTATAAATGGGTAAAAGGTTTGTAAATGTTTGTTCAACAAGCGCATGGAACGCTTCGTTTGATAGTTGAACCGCTTCATGAGCGGGTACGTGCACACCGACTAAAAACTCACCTTTTTTCACATCACGTAAACGCGTTAATAGCGCTTTTGTTCCTGCTTCACCAGCTTCTGCAAGCGAAGTGGCATGCGGCGCCATGTGGTCACCTGATAATACGTAATGCGCGGGCAATGATGTAATTTGCTCGATCTTTTGCAGCAGACGATCCGCCATAAGCGCTTTAGTAGGGGCTTCGTAAATGACGGCAACCATGATGAATAAATGGCTGTTCCATAATCCGATTTGGAAATGTGGCAATGCTTTATAGCCTCGCTTGTAAGGCGCAAAAGCAACCCACGAATCTTTTGGTGGGTTCACAGTGCGGCGTGCGTGCTTTGCGACATGCGGGAAAAACTCCTCGCCAAGCTCCGTGCTAAAAAAAGTAGAAAATGTCTCGCCAAGCGCATGGAATTTTGGGCGTACAAGTGTTGTTAATGCTTCCATACGCTCGTCTAAGCCATCGATTGTAAAGACGTTAAAATCGTCTGTTGTCCATTGAATTTGTGTCAAAAAAATTAACTCCTTTCAAAAATAAATATGTTTAATTTGTGAAACTTGTGGGAATATTTTTACTAACAAAACAACAATTAATTGCAATGTAAAATGTTTTGGAAAATTGCTAAATCGAATGGATGAAAGGTGATGATTCATATGAAACAAGTCGTGAAAATTATACGTAAAGTTGATATTGAGAAGCAATACGAGCAAGTCCTTCGTTTAGAATTAGATTATGAATTAGCATCGCTATATGATGCAATGCATAACAATGATGAAATTCAAAAGGCGAAAAGTAAGAAACGTCTCGTTGAAATTCAAAAAGAATTAGAAGGAATACGTGCATATGCTTAAAATTTTTACACAAACTTTATAAAAACACTTGCTGAATATTCCGACAGCAGGTGTTTTTTTGTTATACTACTACATAATGACAAATCGTTTAACTTGTACATGGTTATATGTGAGAGGTGGAATGGTGTATGGATATACAAGCAGTCGATCAATTTGCGCAGCAAGTAATAAAAGAAGCGGCTCGTCGCATTCGCGAAGCGTTTTCGTACGATTTACAAGTCGAGACGAAATCAAGCGATAGCGATTTAGTGACGAACGTCGATCGTGAAACAGAGCTGTTTTTTATTGAACAAATTAAGAAATTTGATGCAACACATCGTATTTTAGCGGAAGAGGGCATGGGAGAGCAAGTAACAGACTTGGCTGGTGTCGTATGGATTATTGATCCAATTGATGGCACGATGAATTTCGTGAAGCAACATCGCCACTTCATGATCTCTGTCGGGGTGTTAGTCGATGGTGTCGGCAAGCTTGGCTACATATTTGATGTGATGCGTGAAGATTTGTTCCACGCGATTGCAGGAGAAGGTGCTTGGTATAACGGCTCACCACTTCGAAAGCTTGAATCATTGACGATGGAAGAAGCGGTCATTGGCATTAATGCACGTTGGGTAACGGAAAATAAATACGTCGATTACCGTAAAATTAGCAAGCTAGTGCGCACGGTGCGTGGCACGCGTTCGTACGGTTCAGCAGCGATGGAAATTGCCTTTGTTGTGTCAGGGAAGCTAGATGCGTACATGTCGATGCGATTAGCACCGTGGGACATTGCAGGGGGCGTTATTATTGCAAATGAAGTAGGAGCGGTGACGACGACGCTTGCAGGAGAGCCTGTTCAATTTTTACAATCCAATACGTTTATCATCGCCAATCCAACCATTCATCCTATATTGATTGAGCAATATATCGATTTATTACCAAGGTAAATCATGCATAGAAAATCATTCGAAACGATGTTGTTTTGAATGATTTTTTTGTGGCGTTTACCGTAAAAGAAATATGACAATTTTGTGAAAATAAAAAAACGCTTCTTGTGAAAAGAAGCGCTACAATGACATTATTTATCTGCCTCTGGTTCAGGATCCCCAAGCAATCCAGCAGCAACGTATTTTTTCTTTTGCTTCATACCTTGCATAAACACAACGCATAACGCAACGATGCTTAAGAAGATACCAATAAAGCCAACTGTGTTATACTGTGTTCCTGTAGCACCGACAACCGAGATAAATAAACCGATACAAATCATCGATAACATGGCACCGATTGCATAGCAGAGCATGACTAATTTCGCTTTGTTCAATGTATGTCAACTCCTTATCGTTAAATGTACGGAATAAAAAACCGTAAATTGGTAAAACTATTTGAAAAGACAACTTGTCTTTCATGTGCTATAATATCACAGTTAAACAATTGAAAAAAGAATATGGAGTGGAATAATGACAAATTTACGTCAAGATATTCGTAATATCGCAATTATTGCTCACGTTGACCATGGTAAAACAACGTTAGTAGATGAACTTTTAAAACAATCAGGTACTTTCCGTACAAACGAGCGCGTTGAAGAACGTGCAATGGACTCAGGCGACATCGAGCGTGAGCGCGGAATTACAATTTTAGCGAAAAATACAGCAGTAAACTATAACGGTACACGTATCAACATCCTTGATACGCCTGGACACGCAGACTTCGGTGGAGAAGTAGAACGTATCTTAAAAATGGTAGATGGCGTTTGTTTAGTTGTCGATGCGTATGAGGGTTGTATGCCACAAACACGTTTCGTATTAAAGAAAGCGTTAGAACAAAAAATTACGCCAATCGTTGTAGTAAACAAAATTGATAAACCTTCTGCTCGTCCTCTAGAAGTAGTAGACGAAGTATTAGAATTATTCATCGAATTAGGTGCAGATGACGACCAATTAGACTTCCCAGTTGTATACGCTTCTGGTGTAAACGGTACATCTTCTTTAGATCCAGACCCAGCAGCACAAGAGGAAAACTTAATTCCTTTATTCGAAAAAATTATCGAAACAATTCCAGCACCAGTTGATAACTCAGACGAGCCATTACAGTTCCAAGTTTCATTACTTGACTACAATGACTTCGTAGGTCGTATCGGGATCGGCCGTGTATTCCGCGGTGAAATCTCTGTAGGTCAACAAGTTGCTTTAATGAAATTAGACGGTACAGTGAAAAACTTCCGTGTAACAAAAATCTTTGGTTTCTTCGGTCTTAAGCGTGAAGAAGTACAAACAGCTAAAGCTGGTGACTTAATCGCCGTTTCAGGTATGGAAGACATCAACGTAGGTGAAACAGTTTGTCCAGTTGACCACCAAGAAGCGTTAACACCATTACGCATCGATGAGCCAACATTACAAATGACATTCTTAGTAAACAACTCTCCATTCGCAGGACGCGAAGGGAAATGGGTAACGTCTTCTAAAATTGAAGAGCGTTTACTTTCACAATTACAAACAGACGTATCATTACGTGTAGAAGATACAGATTCTCCAGATGCTTGGACAGTTTCAGGTCGTGGTGAGCTTCACTTATCGATCTTAATCGAAAACATGCGTCGTGAAGGTTTCGAATTACAAGTGTCTAAACCACAAGTAATTATCCGTAATATCGATGGCGTGAAATCTGAGCCAATCGAGCGCGTACAAATCGATATCCCTGAAGAGAACGTAGGTTCAATCATTGAGTCTATGGGTGCTCGTAAAGGTGAAATGTTAGACATGATCAACAACGGTTCTGGTCAAGTACGTTTAATCTTCAACGTACCAGCACGTGGTTTAATCGGTTACACAACTGAATTCATGTCATTAACAAAAGGTTTCGGTATGATGAACCATACATTCGATCACTACGCACCAGTTGTACCTGGTAAAGTAGGCGGCCGTCACCAAGGTGTATTAGTATCAATGGAAAACGGGAAAGCAACTACTTACGGTATGATGGGCGTTGAAGACCGTGGTACATTATTCGTTGAACCAGGTACGGAAGTTTACGAAGGTATGATCGTTGGTGAAAATACACGTGACGCTGATATCACTGTAAACATCACAAAACAAAAACAAAAAACAAACATCCGTTCAGCAAACAAAGACCAAACGAATGTTATTAAAAAGCCACGTATTCTTTCATTAGAAGAAGCGTTAGAGTACTTATCAGATGACGAGTACTTAGAAGTAACACCAGAATCAATTCGTTTACGTAAACAGATCCTTGATAAAGGTGAACGTGAGCGTGTAGCGAAAAAGAAAAAGAACGCTGAATTAGAAGCGTAATCATTTCGAAGTGCTAGAGATATTTTTCTCTAGCGCTTTTTTGTTTAAACGAATTGTATGTAAAAGCGAGCATTTATGGTAATGTTAAAAGCATAAGTGGATGAAAAAGGGGTGGAGTACATGGGATTGACGATGCTGGTTGCCACGGCGCAGGAAGAGAGTGCCTTTGTATTTGGGCGCATGTCGGGCATTACGCGTTATTTATATGAACATTTACCATCGTATACGATTGCAGGTTACGTCGTCTTTATACTCGTGTTTGCATTAAGTGCGCTTGTGTATAAGCTTGGCTTCGCAAAAAAGCTACCACTTTTGCAAAACATCGTCATTTATACATTTTTATTGATCGGGTGTATGGTGCTCACATTTTTAGCGTTATTTTTACCAATGGTGGAAGGGTTACTCGTCGCTGCGCTTATTTTAATTGTGTATAAAATACGATTAAAGCGTGAGAAAGCAGAGGAACAAAATGAAGCAGGTGTATAGCGCACGCAAAAAAGGTATCGAACGCAGCTTTCGTTTCGATACCTTTTTTCATTTACTGCATCATATGAATTAAAATTCGTCATCTACTGGATGTGACGAACGGTAAAAGCGGAAGTTTCCTGTTGCGATGCGCTGCTTTGTTTTTTCGGCAATACGCTCGCGACAAGGTTCACACATAAATGTATGGATCGGGCGATTGCGCAACTTCTTCGCCTCGGGTAAATCATCATGTAAATCAATGATATTATCGCAAATTACGCATTGGACACGCATAACAGTCCTCCTATTGAATGTGAATTGCTGTAACGTGTGTAATCGGATTGTCTACGTTTGAGCCATCCGGTAATAAAATATGAACAGGACCATCTTCTTTTAATGGCTTTCCTTCGTGTGCGAACTTTAACACGAGTTCACGTGCTTCTGCTAATGAAAATGTATGTTGACCATTTGCCGTTTCGAATACAACCGTTTGTGCATCTTCAGCAGGCTCAGCATTTTGAATGAATGTACCTAACAGCATACCAAACGTACCTGTTTGCATCCCTTTACGGTCAAATTTACGCTCTGTTTTTAACGTCGGTGGGTACACCGCACCTTCCATGATTTCGCGCGACCAGTGTTTCCCAACCGCATCTAAATATTTTTCGTCTGCATCTTCAACATTACGTGCTTGTACGAAGTATGTTGTTAAGTCAACTTTGCGGTCATCGAAAATCCACACTGTTGGATCTAATGTTAATGCATATTTTGTTTTGCCGTTCAGTGGAAGGATAAATTCCATTGATATTGCCTCCTTTAGTGCCGTTACTCGTAATCAGTATACCGCTAATTGGTAGCGTATACAAAGATTAATTATTGAAAAGCGCGGCGAATCGTGTAACAATACTTGCATTTTCAGACGCTAAACGCTAAACTTTATAAAAGATAGAAATGAAGAAATATAGGTAATGGGGGCGTCCTCATGGATACTACATCACATACTTCCTATCAGGAAAAAGCGTTAGAACTGTTAAATGCTGATGCTGACAAAATCGCACGTTTAATTAAAGTGCAAATGGATCACTTAACAATGCCGCAATGTCCACTGTATGAGGAAGTGTTAGATACACAAATGTTCGGCTTATCACGCGAAATTGAATTTGCTGTTAAGCTCGGTTTAATTGAACGTGATAAAGGGAAAGAGATTCTAGATTCACTTGAAAAAGAACTTTCTGTTTTGCATGACGCATTTACAGATAAATAACAAGGAAAACTCAAACACCTCTTTTGGCGTTTGGGTTTTTTTACTAATGAGGTATAGAACATGAATGAAACGAAGAAGACACCTTTTGCACGTCAAAGAGAGAGGGCACGCCAGCCACGTCAACGCGAAGCACAAGTGCCAGACACAACGTCACCAAAAGACGGTATGCGCAGCCGGACGTGGCGAAAGATTCGACATATCGACTTATGGTTATTAGTACCGTTCATTGTATTGCTCTTTTTTGGCACATTGATGGTATATAGTGCGAGTGTATGGTGGAGTATTGTCCAGTATAACAATGCGCCTAATCACTTTTACATACGACAAGTAATGTTCGCCGTAGTAGGTGTATTTGTATTCATTGTCGCAATGTTTTTAAAGCGTAAATTTTACACACATCCACTGCTTGTTGGGGCATTTGCGTTGCTGTCGATTGGCATGCTGATTTATGTGCGTTTAATGGGTTGGGGTGATGGTGTTGGTGCGAAAAGTTGGTTCACATTATTTGGCATCAACGTTCAGCCTGCAGAAATTACAAAGTTATCGATCATTATCGTTATGACAGCAATGCTTAGTCATTTTTTAAAGAAACGTCATGCGGATGACTTACGTATTAAACATTATCTTTTACTGTTTGCGTATCCGCTTATTTGTATCATCCTCGTTGCAACACAACCGGATTTAGGAGCAGTAGCGGTCATGTTGGCATTAATGATGGCGATTTTCATCGTTTCTGGCATTAACGTTCGCATTTATATGCGCCTACTCACAGGTATTGTGCTTGCAACAGGTGCAGCAGCTGTCATCGGTATATTATCAGGGTTTATTAGCGGCAACCGTCTTGGGCGTTTAAAAGCGTGGTTAGACCCATTTGAATATCAAACGATTGAAGGGTATCAAGTTATTCAAGGTTACGTAGCAATCGGTTCAGGTGGTCTTGGCGGTGTTGGGCTTGGACATTCTGCACAAAAGCTTGGGTATTTACCAGAGCCACATACAGACTTCATTATGGCGGTCATTTCAGAGGAGCTAGGTATGTGGGGCGTATTAATCGTTGTTGGTTTACTGTATACGATTGTATGTCGCGCGTTATTCCTTGCCCTTACAACGAACGATTTACGTACGCGCTTCCTAGCAGCAGGTATTGGTACTTGGATTGGGATTCAAACATTTGTCAACTTAGGTGGGATGCTCGGTTTCATTCCGTTAACAGGGGTGACATTACCGTTCATTAGTTATGGAGGAACATCAACCGTTCTGTTATCATTAAGTATGGGTATTTTAATGAATATATCCATTCATGAAAAAATGAATAAGCGTAAAAAGCGCAAAGGGGATGTTCCGGCATGACAACGATTCAAAAAGTATTAGTCGCAAACCGCGGCGAAATTGCGATTCGCGTGTTTCGCGCATTAACGGAAATGAAAATGAAGACAGTCGCTATTTACTCACGAGAAGATAGCGGCTCGTACCACCGCTATAAGGCGGATGAAGCGTATTTAATTGGGGATGGGAAAAAGCCGATTGACGCTTACTTAGATATAGAAGGGATCATCGCCATCGCTAAAGACTGTGGAGCAGATGCGATTCATCCCGGCTATGGTTTTCTGTCTGAAAATTTAGAGTTTTGCAAACGATGCGAGGAGGAAGGCATCGTCTTTATCGGCCCAACGTCCAAGCATCTCGACATGTTTGGTGATAAAGTAAAAGCACGTACACAGGCAATTGCGGCCAATATTCCGGTCATTCCAGGCACGGATGGTCCGGTCGCAAGCGTTGAAGACGTCGCGCAGTTTGCACATACATATGGCTATCCGATTATGATTAAAGCGGCACTTGGCGGTGGGGGTCGAGGCATGCGCTTAGTGAAGGAAGCAAGTGAACTCCATGAAGCGTACGACCGTGCCAAATCGGAGGCAAAAGCGGCGTTTGGGTCAGACGACGTGTACGTGGAAAAAGCGATTGTTGAGCCAAAGCATATTGAAGTTCAAATTATCGGCGATACGCATGGCAACATCGTGCATTTGTACGAGCGCGACTGCTCGATTCAGCGTCGTCACCAAAAGGTGGTCGAAATCGCGCCGTCGATCTCGATCAGCGAGGCGTTACGCACACGTATTTGTGACGCAGCTGTTACATTGATGCAAAACGTTGGCTATATTAACGCCGGCACGGTGGAGTTTTTAGTCGCAGGCGATGATTTTTATTTCATTGAAGTGAACCCACGCATTCAAGTGGAACATACGATTACCGAAATGATTACCGGCATTGATATTGTTCAAACACAAATTCAAGTCGCAGCGGGCAAGCATTTATTTACGGACATTGGCTTACCGCAACAAGCGGACATCCCACTGTTTGGCTATGCGATTCAGTCGCGTGTCACAACGGAAGATCCGCTGAACAACTTCATGCCCGACACAGGGAAATTGCAAGTGTACCGTTCATCGGGCGGCTTTGGTGTGCGTTTAGATGCCGGCAATGGTTTCCAAGGCGCGGTCGTGACGCCGTATTATGATTCGTTGCTTGTAAAAATTTCAACGTGGGGAACAACGTTTAAGCAAGCGGCAGAAAAAATGGACCGCAACTTGCGCGAGTTCCGTATTCGCGGTGTGAAAACGAATATTTCGTTCCTTGAAAACGTGGTCGCACATCCAAAGTTTTTAAGCGGTGATTTTAACACGAGCTTCATTGACAAAACAACGG
Source organism: Caryophanon sp. (assembly GCA_018384745.1). Taxonomy (GTDB): domain Bacteria; phylum Bacillota; class Bacilli; order Bacillales_A; family Planococcaceae; genus Caryophanon. Next base: position 12,939 of record JAHAYH010000039.1, read on the forward strand.
CGTTATTTGATTTCAAATTGCCGCGCAACCGTGGGACGAAGCTGCTCGACTATATCGGCAACGTCACGGTAAACGGATTCCCAGGCGTCAACACAAAAAACAAACCGATTTTCTCGAAGCCACGCGCACCAAAAATCGAGCTATTAAGCGAGCTTCGTGGCACAAAGCAAATCCTGGATACGCAAGGTGTGGATGGACTGGTTGCATGGGTGAAAGCACAAGATGATGTGTTATTAACGGATACGACGCTGCGTGATGCGCACCAATCGCTGTTAGCGACGCGCATGCGCACGAACGATATGCTCGCGGTCGCACCACAAACCGCATCAGGGATGAACGACTTCTTCTCACTGGAAATGTGGGGCGGGGCGACGTTTGATGTGGCGTATCGCTTCTTAAAAGAAGATCCGTGGCAGCGTTTAGCGAACTTACGTGCACACATTCCGAACGTGCTCTTCCAAATGCTCGTACGCGGTGCCAATGCGGTCGGCTATAAAAATTATCCGGATAACGTCATTCGTGAATTTATCGCGGAATCCGCTGCAGCTGGCATCGATGTGTTCCGTATTTTCGACTCGCTCAACTGGTTGCCATCGATGGACGTATCGATCCAAGCGGTACGCGATGCGGGCAAGGTCGCAGAAGTGGCGCTTTGTTACACAGGCGACATTTTAAACGATGGCCGCGCGAAATATACGGTGGACTATTACAAACAAATGGCAAAAGAAATCGAGCAAGCAGGTGCGCATATGCTCGCGATTAAAGATATGGCCGGTTTATTAAAGCCAGAAGCTGCCTATCGCTTAATTAGCGAGCTAAAAGAAGCGACGGATTTACCGATTCACTTGCACACACATGATACGAGTGGGAACGGTATTTACACGTACGCGCGCGCGATTGAAGCCGGTGTTGATATTGTGGATACGGCGCTTGGGTCGATGTCAGGCTTAACGTCACAGCCGTCTGCGAACTCGCTTGTGTACGCACTAGACGGGGCAACGCGTAACGTGCGTGCAAATATTCAACCGCTTGAGGAATTATCGTACTACTACGAGGATGTGCGCAAGTTTTACCATGAGTTTGAAAGTGGTATGAACAGTCCACATTCAGAAGTATATGTGCACGAAATGCCTGGTGGGCAATATAGCAACTTACAGCAACAAGCAAAAGGCGTTGGGTTAGGCGACCGCTGGGATGACGTGAAACGGATGTATAGCCGCGTCAATGCGATGTTTGGTGACATCGTGAAGGTGACACCATCATCGAAAGTGGTCGGTGATATGGCATTGTTCATGGTCCAAAATGACTTAGATGAAGCGTCGGTGCTTGAGCGCGGCATGACGCTTGATTTCCCGGCATCTGTTATTGAGTTGTTCCAAGGGTATTTAGGGCAGCCACATGGTGGGTTCCCGCACGACTTACAGCGCGTTATTTTAAAAGACCGCGAAGCGATTACAGTGCGCCCTGGCGAATTGCTCGAGGACGTAGACTTTGAGGCGTTACAGGCGATGTTGCAGGAGAAATTCCCACAGCGCGACATCACAAAGCAAGACTGCTTAGCGCACGCGCTCTATGACAAAGTGTTTGAAGACTATGTCGCGGCGACGACGCAGTTTGGCGACATTTCGGTACTCGATACCCCAACGTTTATTTACGGCTTAAAAATTGGCGAAGAAATTGATGTCGAAATTGAGCGCGGCAAAACGTTGATCGTCAAGCTCGTATCGATTGGCGAGGCACAACATAACGGGACGCGCGTGTTGTACTTCGAGTTAAACGGGCAATCGCGTGAGCTGGTCATTCGCGATGCGACGGTTGAAACGAGCAGTACGGCGGCGAAAAAAGCGGATCCAACGAATCCAAACGACATCGGTGCGACGATGCCAGGGACGGTGTTAAAAGTTGTCGTGTCAAAAGGCAGCCCGGTAAAACGCGGCGATCATTTACTCATCACCGAAGCGATGAAAATGGAAACGACGGTACAAGCGCCAAAAGATGGTGTTGTGAAAGACATCCATGTGAAGGCAGGAACGGCGATTTCAACAGGGGATTTACTGCTAGAACTTGAATAAATGTGATACCAAAAACCGCACGCTATGTTTACACATAGAAGTGCGGTTTTTTGCGCGCAAAAAAACGAGCGCTTGTCCATACGAGCGCTCGTTGCTATGTCTTTAATTTGTAATGTGTTCATGTTGCTCCTTCGTGTCGTGTATGTAGGAAGGCTCCGGTTCGGTACTGCGCGACACAAGCAGCACGGCATAGCACAATAAGCCAAATAGCATTGAAATAAAGAGCGAATGAGCAAGTGCGACAAATAAATGTAGCCTTGTGAGCACAACGAGCATGCCACTTAGCATTTGGCAGACGATTAATAGAGCAGCAGCAAGCCATGTGTAGTACAGCGCTTTTTGCTGACGGTCGTACTTAATGACTGTGTACGTTACATATAAAATCCAAACAATTAAAATGAGTACAGCAAAACGGTGCCCCATTTGAATCCATTCGTATTTATTGGCAGGTAATAGATTCCAACCGCGGTCGAAGTGACAAAGCGGCCAGTCGAGGCAAGCTAAACTTGCTTCAGTATGACGTACAAGAGCGCCCGTATAAACGGCTATGTAAGCATAAAGGGCAATTGCAATTGTATGTAGCCGAAGCTTTTTTCGTATTTTGACATGTTCCGCATCGAATTTCCGATCGACTTCAAACACGATCAGCGATAGTAAAAAGACCGATGAAAAGGAGATGAGCGAAATGCCAAAATGCAGTGCTAAAATGAAATCACCTTGTCCCCATTTCACTTGCGCGGCGCCAATTAACGCTTGAGCAACTAAAAAAAACACCGAAACGCCCGCTAAAAATTTGACCTCGCGTATATGGCCGAGCTTGCGCCAACAAAGGACGGCGAGCAAGACGATAAACATCGAAACGATGCCTGTTACCGCGCGATGTGAAAATTCAATGAGTACTTCTGCTGTAATTTCTTTCGGAATGAGTGAACCGTTACAATCAGGCCAATTTCTACCACAGCCTAAACCACTATCCGTTTTTGTAACGAGTGCTCCTCCTAACAAAATACACAGCATGCCGATCGTTGAACAAACGGCAATGATTTTTAAACCTGTACGTTGTATCATATGCGCCACCTACTTTGTTAACGAACGTCCAAAAGAACGTGCCTGCTCCTTTATGTTATCGGATGTAGAAAAAAAACACAACTTATAGAATATCATTGCATAAAAGAGATTTTTCTTTTGTTGTGTAATTTTTTATGTATAGCGCTTGAAGCGAGCGCTTTTCGTCGTAATGAGAACTGAAGGCGCCATTTTAGCTGTTAAAAAGGTTTGAGCGCTGCTTACAAGCAATCTATATTTTTATTGGAGAATAATAATGATGAATATGTATTTTTTAGCATTTTTCGTAATTTTTCGATAATATATAGAAATAAACGATGAAGTTCGATATAGTTAAAGTAGCGGGATATGCATGTGATGCTCGACTTATGTTGATTGGCATGATGAATGTGTGTGCAAAAGAACGGTGTACGTGCATCCAGCATATGTTTATGCGTTTTAACAGCTTTTCGTAAGTAAGAAATGACGTGCAATTGTTTGCGGCGTCAAAAAATACATCAAGCTTGTGAAATCAGTGGAGCGAGGACACAAAATTAGGAGTGTTTGCATAATGTGCGAGCAGCGAATCTTGATGTGTTTAGAGCAATACTTCTTTACCGTTGTAAGTTCAACTATCTACAACAAAGAAAGAGGGGTTTAAGGCAGCTATGATGAGAAAGTTTAAAAAATGGCGTTTTGTAGCATTGTTCGCGGCGATGACGGTCTTTTTAACGGCATGTGGGGAAGACTACTTATCCACATTAACGCCTGCTGGAAAGGTTGGACAGGAGCAGTTTAATTTATTGCTGCTTTCCACAGCAATTATGACGCTTGTCATAATCGTAGTATGTGCAATTTACTTAATTTCATTCTTTAAATTCCGACGCTCTGTTGTCGGTGAACATGTCATTCCGAAGCAAGTAGAAGGCAGTCATACGCTTGAAGTCATTTGGACAGTTATTCCAATTATTTTACTGCTAATTTTAGCGGTACCAACCGTTACGGCGACGTATAAGCTTGGCGATACGTCAGGCATGGATGCCGTCGATGAAAACGGTGAAAAAACGGCGTTAACGGTCAACGTGACAGCAAAGCTTTATTGGTGGGAGTTTGAATATCCAGACTTAGGGATTGTCACATCGCAAGAGCTTGTTGTGCCGACGGGTGAAAACGTGTATTTCAATTTAATCGCAGCAGATGTAAAGCACTCATTTTGGATTCCAGCAGTTGGCGGCAAAATGGATACGAACGTTGAAAACTTAAATAAGTTTTACTTACATTTTGACGAGGAGTCAGAAGGTTTAAAAGATGGTGTGTTTTATGGGAAATGTGCAGAGCTTTGCGGACCTTCTCATGCATTGATGGACTTCAAAGTAAAAACGCTGGCAAAAGATGATTTCAACGAATGGGTAGAAGCAATGCAAAACACGGATCAGCGTACTGTATCAGCAGATGTAGAAGCAGGTGAAAAAGCGTTTGTTGATAACGGATGTATCGCTTGTCACGCAACGGATGCTATTGCAACTACACCAGAAAATCCGTACGCATCAAATGCGGTTGGCCCGAACTTAGCTACATTTGGAGATCGTAACCGCGTAGCAGGTGTTTTAGAGCATACAGAGGAAGAAGTCGTAAACTGGCTACAAAACTCCGATGAAATCAAGCCAGGCAATTTAATGCCGCTGTATGACGATGTGTCGGAGCAAGAGTTGGAAGAAATCGCAGCATATTTAATGAGTCTTTCAGTAGAGGAGTAATCATGTTTACAACAAACTGCTAATTGGGGGAGGTATTCATCGTGAGCTCAATCGCTAAGAAAACAGGTTTTGGCGCAACGGTTTGGGATTACATAACGACCGTTGACCATAAAAAAATTGGTGTAATGTACTTGCTGGCAGGGACGTTTTTCTTCGTGCTTGGTGGTATTGAAGCGCTGCTTATGCGCATTCAGTTAATGCGACCGAACAACGATTTTGTGTCGGCAGGTTTCTTCAACGAATTAATGACGATGCACGGTACGACGATGATTTTCTTAGCGGCGATGCCGTTGCTATTTGGCTTTATGAACGCGGTTGTGCCGCTGCAAATTGGAGCGCGAGACGTAGCGTTTCCGTTTTTAAATTCACTTGGATTTTGGCTATTTTTCTTTGGTGGGGTCTTTTTAAATCTTTCTTGGTTTTTAGGTGGTGCACCTGATGCGGGGTGGACGTCATATGCGTCGCTTTCGTTATACTCCGAAGGGCACGGCATTGATTTTTACGTGCTTGGTTTACAAATTTCAGGGGCGGGGACATTGATCTCCGGCATTAACTTTTTAGTAACGATTATTAACATGCGCGCGCCAGGGATGACGTATATGCGTATGCCGCTCTTTACGTGGACGACATTCGTCGCAAGTGCGCTCATTTTATTTGCGTTTCCACCATTAACAATTGGTTTAGCACTTATGTTATTTGACCGCATGTTCGGTGCGAATTTCTTCGATCATACGATGGGTGGGAACACGATTATTTGGGAGCATTTATTTTGGATTTTCGGTCACCCAGAAGTATATATTTTAGTGCTACCAGCGTTTGGGTTATTCTCTGAAATTTTCGCAACGTTTTCACGCAAGCGATTATTCGGTTATTCATCGATGGTATTTGCCACTATTTTAATTGGTTTCTTAGGCTTCATGGTATGGGCACACCATATGTTCACAGTAGGCTTAGGGGCAACAGCAAACGCGATTTTTGCGGTGGCGACAATGGCGATTGCCGTCCCGACCGGTATGAAAGTGTTCAACTGGCTGCTCACGATGTGGGGCGGTTCGATTAAAGTAACGGTTCCAATGCTTTATGCACTTGGTTTCATTCCATCGTTCGTTGCTGGTGGGGTAACAGGTGTTATGCAGGCAGCAGCACCGCTTGATTACCAACTGCATGATTCGTACTTTATCGTTGCGCATTTCCACTACGTAATTGTTGGTGGTATTGTTCTCGCATTATTTGGATCAGCGCATTATTACTGGCCGCTTATGTTCAATCAAATGCTCGATGAACGTTTAGGGAAAGTAACATTTTGGTTTTTCTTTGTCGGCTTCCATTGTACGTTCTTCGTACAGCACTTTTTAGGGCTGATGGGGATGCCACGACGCGTTGCTACATACGGCGCAGAACAAGGTTTAGATACGTTCAACCTTATTTCAACAATCGGTGCTGCCTTAATGGCAATTGGCGTATTAATGCTTGTTATTAACGTCGTTAAAACAGCGATTAAAAATGAGAAGGTTGGTCGCGATCCATGGGGCGATGGTCGTACGCTTGAATGGGCGATTCCACAGCCAGTGCCGTTTTATAACTTCCGTCAAACACCGCTTGTACGCGGCTTAGATACGTACTGGATTGAAAAGCAAGAAGGTAATGAAGAAGGCATGACGTATGCGGAGCCACTTGGTGATATTCATATGCCAAACAACTCCATCTTGCCATTTATTATGACAATTGGTTTGTTCATTGCGTCATTTGGGGCATTGTATAACATGGATGCCGATAAACCTTGGTCGATTTTCTTACTCATTGGTGGTTTAAGTATTTTATTTGCGTGTATGTTTGCCCGTTCGTTTAAAGACGATCACGGTTACCATGTACATGTGGAGGATATTTTAGCGGAGGAAGAACGCCTATACGGTAAAAAGGGGGGCAATAACTAATGGATGTTAACAAGGAATTTACTGCCCAAACGTGGCCGGACCATCCGGAACAGGCGACGCTTGAGGGGAAAAATAAATTTGTTGGCTTTTGGTTATTTTTAGCATGTGAAATCGTGCTGTTTGCCTCGCTTTTTGCGACGTATTTAGCACTGAAAAATCGAGGCCCAGCAAGCATGGGCGAAGAGTTTACAACGCAGAGTTTGTTCGAATTACCGCTCGTTTTTGCGATGACGATGGTGCTGCTAACGTCTTCACTCACGTCTGTGTACGCGATCTATCATATGAAAAATCATAACTTTAAAGGAACACAAACATGGATGGGCATTACCGTTATTTTAGGTGCGGTGTTTTTAGCGCTTGAAATTTATGAGTTTAATCACTACGTGCACTTAGGGTTCCATTACACGCATTCGGCCTTTTCATCGGCGTTTTATACGCTTGTTGGGACACACGGTGCGCACGTGTTACTCGGTCTTTGCTGGATTACATCGCTCATCATTCGCAATAACAAGCGTGGGTTAAATTTATACAATGCGCCAAAATATTATGTAGCCGCACTGTATTGGCATTTCATTGACGTTGTTTGGGTATTTATCTTTACGGTAGTTTACTTAATGGGGGCGATGTAATGGCACATCATGAAGAAGCAGTCGTAAGAACGCCAGTTGAATATGCGTATGAGCGTAAAAAACGTTCCGATCAAATGAAGATGCAAGTCGTGACGTTTGCGCTCATGATTTTCTTAACGCTGATCGCATTTATTGCGGTGAATGCAGGCTTTTCACCATACTACGTAGCACCAATTATTTTAGTGTTTGCAGGCATTCAAGTAGTGTTGCAGTTGTATTATTTCATGCATATGAATGAACCGAATATGGGATTCATTTCATTCTTTATGTGGAGCGGTATTTTTATCGCGTTTATTACGGTGTTATGCTTTGTGACGATTATTTGGTGGCACACGGCGTGGTGAACATGACGAAAGGCTGTCTGCATACATGCAGGCAGTCTTTTGTTTTCACAGCTGTTTATAAATTGTCATAGGTTGTTCATTTGAAGTCACGTATCGCTATACTTATAATGAAGCTAGTGGAGAGGGAGCGGTCACATGGAGCTAAGTGTATTTGGCTTTCAAGCATTATGGAGTCCTTATTTCTTTTGTGTATTACTCGGCGTAGCGATTGCATATCGTTATGTAACGGGGAAAGGGCGGACGCGTTTTGCCGCAAGTGAGCCGCTACAGCTGCGGCAAGCGATGTTGTTTTACAGTGCGCTTTTATTGCTTTACATGATCAAAGGCTCTCCGCTCGATGTAATGGCGCATATTAGTTTTACGATGCACATGGTGCAAATGGCATTTTTATTATTGCTCGTACCGATTTTAGTGATCAAAGGGATTCCGCAGTGGTGCTGGCAATACGTCATTACACATCGATGGGTCGCACCTGTGTGGCGTGTTGTGACGCAGCCGGTTGTCGCGTTGCTGACGTTTACGTTGTTGTTTAGCTTTTATCACATACCGGTTATTTTAGATGCGGTAAAGTTAAATGAGGCGTTGCATGCACTATATACGAGCGTATTATTTATGAGTGCTCTTTTTATGTACTGGACGACGGTCAATGAAGTACAAGGGGCACGGAAATTAAAAGGACTACATAAAGTAGCGATGATTATTGGCAATGCGGTCCTCATTACACCAGCATGTGCGCTCATTATTTTCGCGGATGAGCCAATGTATGCGACGTATATGTCTGGGGATGTATGGCTGCAGTCAATGGCGCTTTGTGTACCAGCGGCGATGTTGCCTGCGTTAGCGAGTGCAGGGATTACAGGTCCGGAGTTGTTTATGTCAATGTCCACGTTAGAAGATCAACAGCTAGGTGGCATTGTTATGAAAATCATTCAAGAAATTATTTTTGGTGTGTTGCTGTATACGGTATTTCGTGCTTGGTATGTATCCGAGCAACAGCAAGCTGATGAATTAACGGCAGCAGCATTAGCGGAACGTAAAGCGATGAATGATTATTATTAAAGTTTAGGAGATACGTTATGGACAAGCTTTTAGGAGAGTATTTATTACCGACGATTAGTACATCGTTTATCGCCATTAGTGCGGTACTTGTAGCAATTGGTTGGATTTTAATTGCGCAGCGCAAAGTGGAGGCACATAAAAAGACGATGATTGCTGCTGCGATTGCCGCGATTATTTTCTTCATTATTTATGCATCGCGTACATTATTTATTGGGAACACATCATTTGGTGGGCCGGACGATTTAAAAATTTACTATACGGTATTTTTAATCGGTCATATCGTTTTGGCAACATCAGGTGCGGTCTTTGGGTTAACGACGCTATGGTTAGCGT
>JAHAYH010000005.1 GCA_018384745.1 Caryophanon sp.
GAGTACTTATGTCACACATGTGCTACATATCCTCGCTATACACAGACTGTAGATGAGCGACTTGAAAAAAGTATGACCGTCTCATGCCCTGAGGCTGCACGACTTATTTTATTAAATGAAGAAGGTATTGACTTTATTATAGAAGAGGAAGAAGTTGCTAAACTTAGCCCAAATCAAACGCCACTCCATTTTTGGGATATTCGTATGTTTGCCATTGAACTGCTACAAACACGCTCAGCAACGATTGAAGAACGTCTTATTGTACTAGGTATGTTTTTAGAAAAGCTTGATCAGTTAGAGCAGTCTTTATGGTCGGAGCAATTACCACAATTAATTGTTCGTTACAGTGATTTAATTCAAGATCGTGAGCAACTGCAACTATTACAAAGCTTACCAAATAACATTTCATTCCAAATGGATTTAGTACGCCATTTATTAAATGAACGCATTCAATCACGCATTAGCAGTCAACGTTATATACAATGTTTAAACGCATTAATTAATGGCTTACAAATGGTAGAAGGTAGTACAATAGAACAGTCGATGAACTTGTATAAAGAGGCATACACCACTTACTATCGCCCATTTACTGAGCATCATATGTACATGCTTGAAAACTATTTAGTAAACTATGTATTTAAAAATACATTCCCAAATAATATGAAACAACTATTTGAGCAATTCACACGCATGATCGTTCATTTTGTGCTAGTGAAGCTCCATTTAATCGGAATAGCAAGTAACAATAAAAAACTGGCAACAGATGATGTGCTACAATGCATCCAGTCGTTTTCAAAAACATATGAGCATAATTATCAGTTTTTCAGCAATGTATTACAAAAGCTAAAGGATGCCAATTATACAACGATGGCACATATGACGATTTTAATTAAAAGCTAAACTTTTGCCTGTAGCATACACCCTACAGGCTTTTTTAGTGCAAAAAAGCCACTTCCTTAAAAGGAAGTGACTTTTTCAGCTTAAAGGTTTGTTAAAATTAACCTAATAATTGTAATACGCCTTGTGGTTGTTGGTTAGCTTGCGCTAACATAGATTGAGCAGCTTGTGTTAAGATGTTGTTCTTCGTGAAGTTCATCATCTCTTTTGCCATATCTGTATCACGGATACGAGATTCAGCAGCTGTTAAGTTTTCAGAAGAAGCACCTAAGTTGTTAATTGTGTGCTCTAAACGGTTTTGAACCGCACCAAGAGATGCACGTTGAGTAGATACTTTGTTAATTGCAGAATCTAAAACAGTAATTGCTGCAGCTGCTGATTCATGTGTAGATAAATCTAAAGATTGTTCTACAGGGTTAGCATCTGTTCCATTTGTTACTGTAGCTGCTGTTTGGAACTTAGAATCTGTTCCTACAATACCTAATGCAGCTGCACGCATATCCCCAATTGAAACTGTCATTGCTTGCTTTTCATTAGCGCCAATTTGGAATTTAATCGATTGATTTTTTACATCAGCTGGAGTAACTGTTTTTTTATTAGTCTCAACATCTAATAAAATCGTTGCTGATGCTTCAGTAGCGTCTTTTGCATCAAAGGCGAAACTAATACCATGAGAATCAAATGTATATGTTGTAACATTTTTATCAGCATCAAATGTACCTAGGACGTTATCATCCTTATCTTTTAACGTCACAGTAAAGGCATCTGTATCAAAATTTAATTCTACTTTAGCTAAACCTTCAAGCTCTGAATCTTTCACTGTTAACCCGCCTGTAAATACTGGAGCCGCATCACCTACAGCTGCATTATGTGTTAAATTCACAACTTCTGGTTTAGTATTGACATTTGCAAAGTCTGTTGAACCCACTTTTGATAAGTCAACTTTTACTGTATCATTTACTGCCCAATTCGCAACATCTTCATCAGTAAATGTAAAATTGATCCCTTGGCTATCGAAAGAATATGTTTTTGATTCTTTATCATAATTAACTTCAACATTTGTTAACTTAGTAGAGTCCGTACCGTCGCCAACTTCAGCATTAACTACAAATTTATTATCGCCAGTTTTCTTAATTTCGAAATCTGCTGTTTCAGTACCACCAGCTGCTTTAGCTAATGCTTCATCTTTCCAGCTTAAACCATTGTCTGTGCTTCCAGAGAAGTCAATTTTAAAAGCCGATGTAGACTTTGTATTACTCCATTCAACTGGTTCCTTACCGATTGTATAAGTTTTATCTGCTGCTGTTACTACATCTACTTCAGAAGCTGGTGTTGATGAATAAGTAGAAGAAAGTTCACCATTAATTAATTTTTTCGTATTGAACTCAGTAGTGTTACCGATACGGTTAATTTCAGAAGTTAACTGATCAATTTCTTTTTGGATTTGACCACGGTCATCAGCAGTATTTGTATCGTTACCAGCTTGTACAGCTAATTCACGCATACGTTGTAAAATTGATTGTGTTTCGTTTAATGCACCCTCAGCAGTTTGAATTAAAGAAATACCGTCTTGTGCGTTTTTAGAAGCCATGTCTAAACCACGGATTTGTCCACGCATTTTTTCAGAGATTGCTAAACCAGCAGCGTCGTCGCCTGCACGGTTAATTTTGTACCCTGAAGATAATTTTTCTAAAGCTTTAGAAGTTGCTGCATTGTTAGATGCAAGGTTACGGTGCGTGTTTAACGCAGAAATGTTATGTTGAATTCTCATTTGGAATTCCTCCTTGAATGTTTTTTTATGACCCACATCCGTGTGGGAAAGTGTCGCATCGGTGTAGTACCTTTGCTTTACATTGTATATATCGTGAAGAACAAACAAAGTTTAATAGTTTTTTAAATTATTTTTTAAAACTTTTATTTCTAGCCTAAAAGTTGCAAAATAGCTTGTGGTTGTTGATTTGCTTGGCTTAACATACTTTGTGCTGCCTGTGTTAAAATATTATTTTTCGTAAACTTCATCATTTCACTTGCCATATCTGTATCACGAATACGCGATTCAGCATTTAATAAGTTTTCAGATGCTGTGCCTAAGTTATTAATTGTATGCTCTAAGCGGTTTTGAATTGCCCCTAAATACGAGCGCTCTGTTGAAATTAGACGAATAGCGTCATCATATTTTGTAATATATGATGCTGCACTTTGATGTGTTGTTACATCAGCACCTGCTATACCTAAAATATTTGCCGTCACATACGGAAGTTTAATGTCAATTGATTGTCCTTCATTTGCACCAACTTGCATTTGTAATCCTTTATTTGCGTTAGCTACATTTGCTGATTGCTGTCCATACATAGGTGATCCTACACTTGCTGTAACAATTTTATCGCTCCATACATATTTAAAGTTATCACTTTCATCTAAAGCTTTGCCGTAATTCGTTAAATCAGCCGGCGTTTGTAATGTTGTAATTACACTTCCTAATGACGTATCGTTTTTGACGAAGTTTTGGATAAACGCAATCCCTTTTACAGTATCTTTTAGGTCGGTATCAAATCCTGCTAAGTTTGTTCCGGTTACAGCTTGTAGTGCCGTGTCTAACGTGCTACCATTTTGTAACTCTCCCATTAAATCTTTAATTGATTTGCCTGGTGCCCTTTCACCAATCCAGTGATCTAAATAGCGTGTTGTTGCATAGCTCGCTGAATAAAATCGTGAATTATCACTTGCTCCTGTAATCGCACTTACTAAATCTTGAATTTCTGTTTCTGATGCATATACAGCTTTATCAAAACTCATACCTGCTTGAATAATTAAATCGTTTGTTATACGAGTCATGCCACCTGTTAAATATTCAGCAGTACCTTCTTTAAACCATGTAGGGATGCTTGAACTTCGCCAGTCCATGCCAGACGCAGACATCATGCCGTGTGTCATCTCATGTGCTGTGACGCTTGCAAGTTCATCTTCATCCATATTATTATCAAGAACGTCTATCGTATCAAACGTTAATTCCCATTTACTACTTACACCCGTTGTACTACTAAAATAAGACGTTACCCATGCTAATGTACCACCTGCATCTTTTGCCATAAATTGCACATCAATCGATTTTGGCGGTGTTACTTGAATGCCATATCCATCTGTTACTAAATCTTCTGCACCTTCTAATAGCTTTTCTTGCAACTTTTTAATTAACGCATCGAGCTTCTCATTGCCTGTTGTACTCGTTGGAGGAGAAACCGAGTTTGGAGGTGCTACACTACTGCCATTGCCTTGAAGAATTTGACGTGTATTAAATTCTGTTCGAAGTGAAATATGATCAATTTCCTCATTAATTTGACTTAACTCTTTTTGAAGTTGCTCACGGTCGAATTCCGTATTTGTATCATTTGCTGCTTGTACTGATAATTCACGTCCGCGCTGTAGCATTGCGTGAATTTCTGTCATTGCGCCTTCTGCTGTTTGTACAAGACCAATTGCATCTTGTACATTTTTTTGTGCCATATCAAGTCCGCGAATTTGGCCACGCATTTTTTCAGAGATTGCTAATCCTGCTGCATCATCGCCTGCTCGGTTAATGCGGTAACCGCTTGATAATTTTTCTAACGTCTTACTCGTTGCTTTTTGGTTCATCGATAAATTGCGATGTGTATTCAGCGATGAAATGTTATGTTGTATCCTCATTGCTTCACCTATCATCCATAATCAATATTGTCGTTGTTTCGTTACAGCTACATTAACCTAATAGCTGTAATATGCCTTGCTGTTGCTGATTTGCTTGTGCTAGCATGCTTTGAGCTGCTTGTAGTAAAATATTTGATTTTGTAAAGTACATCATCTCCTTTGCAATGTCGGCATCGCGAATGCGCGATTCTGCTGCTGTTAAGTTTTCAGCAGTATTACTTAAACTGTTGGATGTTTGCTCTAAGCGATTTTGTGTTGTAATCTCATCATTTACTCCTTTTATCCTAAAATTATTATAAGCTAATAGTCACAAAAAAATTAAATTGTCCAAAAAAAGACGCAAACCATGTTGATTTGCGTTTATTCCGTTATTTTTTGAATCGTTTCAGTAAATCAACATTACTGCTTAACGCTTCCTCGTTTTGCGCTTGAATTTGAGCATATACTTCCTGGCGATGTACTTTGACACTTTTTGGTGCAACAATGCCAATTTTCACTTGATCGCCTTCTACGCTTAAAATTTTCACTTCGATATTATCATTAATAATAATAGACTCGTTCGGTTTACGTGATAAAACAAGCATTATTTCACACTTCCTTCCAGTGCGCTAATCGGATAACGAAGTGGATGTTTGTCATTATCTTGTAAAATAATTTGTTTCCCAACTTTTTTTACTTTGTTAATGACAATTGGTGCTAATAAATTAATTGTAGAGCTTTGGAAATTTTCTTTTAATGTCACGATGCCATATACTAATACATCTGTTTCCTCTTCTACTTCAAGCATTTCCTTATCCGCTTCGCTTAAATCAAAGGCGTAGTCTGCTTTAAATGCAAATGGATATGCTACTAAAAAGCCAATGTCAGCTGAGTGAATCGATTGGAATGAGGCAAGTGGCACATCTGCTTCAATCGGTAACAACACAAATTTCGTCTCATCTGGGAAGCCTGGAATCCCATCTTCAAATGTTATAATTGCTTCTTCATCAATCGCTACATCACCTAAAAATTTTGTTTCAATATTCATGTTGAAATTCTCCTTTATACATATACCTCAACGGATGGGCGCTGCGTCATTGTCCCCTTCACCGTACCATATGTTAAATCAATTTGTGGTTGATTGACCTTTACATCTATTTTCGGCTTTTGTGCTTGAATCTCAATATCAAATTCTCCGGGTATGTAATCCATTTTTACAGAACCTGGTGACGGAATGAACTGAATATTAACCTTTTGTGGTGGTTGGACAGGATCGTTTTGCTTTGCGATTTGTTGAATAGCTGCGCCGCGTTGGTCTTTTCCTGCACCTTTCATCAGTTGCTCGCCTTCTCGCGCCTTTTGGGCAATCATTTGTAATACGGCTTGTCGCCCTTTTTCTACATATTCCTTATTAACGTCTGTAATCGGCTTAAGCCCAGCTTCTGCAAATGCTTGAGATTGATCGATTTGTAGCTCGCCAAGTTTATTCGTAATTTGCATAGTTGCCTCAGGCTGTTGAATTGATACGTCCGCAGGCTTTTGGGAAATATTCACTTGCGGAGGACGGATTGAATAATTCATTTGAATATCGGTCGTTTGAATTTGTATTTGCGGAATTGCCATAATAACCCTCCTTTTAATTCAACAAAAGCGTTTGAACGAATGCTCAAACGCTTTTCATTGTATACTTTATCGAATGAAATCTACTAATGTTTGCTGAATAACTTTTGCGCCGATTGATAAACCTGCTGAGTGAATGGATTCAGCAATCGTCATATCCGAAATCGCTTTTGCGTAATCTGTATCTTCATTTAGGGATTTTTGCTTCGTAATATTAATGTTTAACAATGATAAACGATTGTCCATCATATCTACACGTTGTTGCTTTGCACCTAGCTCTGCTCGCGCTACTAAAATAGATGAATGAATCGACGATAAGTCAGTGAGATTAGATGGATCTCCAATTCCATCACCTAGCACAGCACTAATTTGGTCGGCATCCCCAGACTCTAATGCAGTAATTGCACGCCCAAGCGTGTCATCAATTCCTTTAAAAATTGGCATGCCGTGCGAGTTGACATTGAATGTCACACCTTCAAACACTTCCATATTTACTTTACCTTCTCCATCAACAATATTCGGGTTCAATACACGTGCACCTGTACCTGAGCCATCATCAACAAATAAAGGCTTTTGTGTATTCGTACCCGTGAAAATATATTTCCCGGCTACTTGTGTATTGCCCATATCACGAATTTGCTCACGAATTTGTTCTAACTCGGTCTTAATTTTGTCGCGTTCATCTGCCGTATTCGTATCGTTTGCTGCTTGAACAAGTATTTCACGTAAACGGTTAATCGCGTCGCCGACTTCACCATATGTAGCATCTGTCGTATCAACCCACGTATGCGCTTCACCGATGTTGCGCTGAAATTGCTCGATTTTCCCTAAATCTGTTCGGTAACCCATACCTTTAATCGCAGCAACTGGATCTTCAGAAGCTCGTGTAAATTTCATCCCTGAATCAATTTGATTTTGAAGCTTACCTAATTTACTATAGCTTGTATTTAAATTGCGTAGCATATTTGTGCTAAGCATTGATTGTGTAACGCGCATATAATTTCGCTCCTTTAATGGGAGCTATAACTTAACGCATAAAGTCTACAAGTGTTTGTTGAAGAACTTTTGCCCCAACAGATAAAGCAGCTGAATGAATCGATTCAGCAATGGTCATATCTGAAATTGCTTTTGCATAATCTGTATCTTCATTTAATGACTTTTGTTTCGTAATAATGACCTCTTGTCCTGTTAAACGGTTATCCATCATTTCTAGGCGGTTTTGCTTTGCACCAGCATTGGCACGTTCCACTAAAACATGATCAACTTCTTTTTGTATACTCGTTAAAAACATATCTAAGTCTTTCCCAGACGTAGTTGGCTGCCCTAACGTCGTAACTAGTTGTTCTAATGTTGCATCGATGCCACCGAATAATTCAGTACCGTTTGTGCTGTTAACAGGCATATAAATCCCTTCGAAAACTTCAATACGACGTTCTGCAGTAGCACCTGCTAATTGGTTCATAGGTGACGTATCATCATTAAAAAGCGGCTGTTTTGTATTTGTACCGGAGAAGATATATTTGCCGCCTACTTGTGAATTCGCTAAATCACGAATTTGCCCGCGTATTTCACTAATTTCGGTTTGAATTTTTTGAAGTTCATCACTCGTATTCGTATCATTTGCTGCTTGTGTTACCAGCTCTTGTACACGCAATAAGGCTGACCCTACATCATTTAATGCTGAGTCAGTTGAATCTACCCATGTATGCGCTTCGCCTACATTGCGTATAAACTGATCTATTTTATTTAAATCTGTTCGGTAACCCATACCTTTCATTGCCGCAACTGGATCATCAGAGGCGCGACTAATTTTTGAGCCTGAGTTAATTTGCTCTTGTAGTTTACCCATTTTATTATAGCTCGTATTTAAATTTCGTAGCATGTTGGTAGACAACATGGATTGTGTTACTCGCACTGCTTTGTTCCTTCTCTCTGCTGACTGACTAAGTTGAATAAATCATTATATTAAACAAAATCTCCATAAAACTAACTGCTGTTAATCAAATGCTTCTTGCTTCTTTTACATACTTCTTTATTCGCTTAAACAGAATTGCTAAAATTTTATAACCCTACACGGCCCATGCCGTTAATAATTTTATCTAATGTTTCGTCCATTACCGTTAACATACGCGCACTTGCATTGTATGCTTGCTGGAATGTAATCATGTTTGTCATCTCTTCATCAAGTGAAACAGACGACATTGACGCACGGTTGTTACCGATTGTAATTTTTAATGTTTCCGAGTTAAATCGTAACGTTTCGCCTTCGTTCGTATCAACCGCTAACTTAGCAATCATCGACTCGTAAAAGCTTTGGAACGTAGCACCATTTAAATCATTAGCAAGCGTTACAGTTTTGCCATCCGAATTCACCTGTGCTGAACCGTTTAACGAAACGAATTGTAAGTTTGATAACGCTAATGCCCAGTTACCGTTCCCTTCCTCACCCGGACGAGACGATGCTGCAAATAATGACGTATCGTTCATCATTTCATCGCGCACTTTCATATTGCTTGCGCTAAAGTCGTTACCGTCTGTCGTTTCAAACATGTCCAAACCTGTAATCGATGTATCGTTTTTCAAGCCGTACCCTTGCTTATGTACATCATTGAATGTTGTGGCAAATGTATGCGCAAGTGTATCAAGCTTTGCAAGCATTTCTGGATAATAACCTGCTGGGTCGCCGTTACTGTTTTCAAAGCCGTACGAATCGATCATCGCTAACATGCTTCCTTTAAACGCTTGCAGATCACCGTATTCGATGTTGCCTTCATTTAATAGTGGAATGCCGTCTTTTTCAGCTTGATAATGCGTCGCATAGTCCGCTAGCTCTGTAAACGAGAAGCTTGAAAATAAATTATCTAAGTTTTCACCCGTAATCGGTTCGCCTTCTGTTCCTTCCGTCGCTAATTGACGATAGTTTTTTCCTTCGATTAAGTCGATGCGCTCACCTGATGCAGTTGTAAAGTACACCGTATATGAACCTTCTGCAACATCGACAGCGTTCCCACCAGAAGGAATGCGATCAAATGATACCGGTAAAAATTTATTTAACTGGTCCATTAATACGTCGCGTGAATCGTATAAGTCGTTCGGTACATATCCATTTGGCTCAGTCGCTTGAATTTGGGCGTTAATGCCTGCGATCGACTTTAAAATCGAGTTCATTTGTGTTGTGGAAACGTTTAACTCGTTGCCGATATTGGATTGAATTAATTTTAACTGTGTGTCGATGTATTGGAATGAATCTGCAATGTGTTGCGCTTTTTGCACCGCTACTTTACGTGCAGAAGCATCTTCTGGGTTTGTGCTCACATCTTGCACTGATTTCCAGAAGTCTGAGAACGCTTGGTTTAAGCCAAATTCTGATGGCTCAGACATAATGTCCTCCATTTGCGTCAAGTTTTGTACTTGGTTTGTCCAGTAGCCAAGCTTGTTTTCTTCTTGGCGGTATTGACGGTCGATGAATTGATCGCGGAAACGTTGAACAGAGCCCGCTTCCACACCGGTACCAATATAGCCGGCCATTTGTGGTGTATTTAACCCTACCCCTGGATATGGTAATGTTGTTTGCATGTTGACGCGTTGACGCGAATAGCCTTCTGTACTCGCGTTTGCGACGTTGTGTCCTGTCGTATACAGCGCTGATTGTTGTGTAAATAACGCGCGCTTGCTCGTTTCAAGCCCCATAAATGTTGAACGCATGTTGTACCCTCCTATGCTTGAGAATCAAAGTAAGTTTTCTTTTGTGGCTGTGCCGAGCGTCCACCAATATCGCTTGAATAGTTCATTTGTTCCGGACGTGGCTGCAGTAAATCTAATGTCATGTTGACAAATTGGAGCGATTGAAAAATCATTTTTTGGTTTAGATCATTGCGCTGTTTTAATTGATCAATGACGTCGATTAATCGCTCACGTGCTTGCTGTAACATTTGTTTTTCATGCTGTGGTGCAGCGTCGATTAATTGTGCGACAGTCGGTGCCTCTGTAGGAGCAAATCCATTTGCTCGCAGGTAATCCGTTACCTCCACTTGGCGCTGTTGCTCCAGTCGCTCGATTGCTGCAATATGCGTTTGCTCGCTTTTCAGCATGTCGTTTAAGCCGTCCATGTCGCCGTCTTTTATAATGTCGGTTTTTTTAATCGCGACATCAAGTAAGCTGCGATGCAATCGTTCAAGTTTTGTTAACGTGCCAACGATAGCTTCCATGTTCACATGCTCTACCTCATTTCTTTAGGATGTGGTGCTTAAAAGCGGTAATACTTCAGCATATCTTCCGCCACTTTTTTCGCATCTACCTTATATTCGCCCGCACTTACTTGAGCTTTAATATTTTCTACTTTTTGTGCGCGATCTTGTGCGTACGTTTTCGTTGACTGCATTTGCTGTGCTTTTGTTGAAATTTCTAATGTATCTTTAAATGACGCCGTTGATTGCGTCGATTTTTGTTTCGCTGCTTGCGTACGGTATGCGTTAATTGCATTTAAGTTGACGTTATTAATTTTCATATAATTCCCCTCCTACTACTTCTAATTCTACCCATTATGTCGGTAAATATCGGTTATTATTAAGAATGTTTTTCTAAAAACGGCGGAAAAACGGAAAAATAAGCCGTATAATCTATATCTTTTAGATTATTTACTCACAATATTCTAAATCGTTACATTTCCAACAAACCATTTGGACTACTTTCAAAAATCGATCACCCACTTCATTTCTAGCTATTTGAAAGTATGTAGGTAATAGACGATGCATACAAATGAACTATAAAAAAGTGTTTGAGACAAAACAAGTGCAATCAGGAAATATCGCATTTTCTGATTGCACTTTTCTGCTTTTTCGATCACTTTGCTTCGA
>JAHAYH010000006.1 GCA_018384745.1 Caryophanon sp.
TTCATGTTCTTCATCCGACGATTGATTTTCATCTGTTTTTAACGCTATCGTTCATTGCACTTCCCGTCATTCCACAGCTGAAGATTACCGATACAGGCTTGTTTGATGTTGATGCCTTTACGCATATTGCGATACAAGTCGATGAATAAAGGAATTTTACGCTCGGCGTCGTATGAATGATTGTGGAGGTGTTGAACATGCATCAAGTAGTGGCCGTATTACCTGTTTATAATCCAAATGATCCGTTTGAGTTTGAACTAGAGGAATTGCTGCACGTCTCGTTTGCACAAATTATTATTGTCAATGATGGAAGCAGTGCGGTGTATAGTGCGGTCTTTGAACGACTGCAAAAAAAGCCGAACATCATCGTCTTAACGCATGAGCAAAAGCTTGGTAAAACGGAGGCAGTGAAAACAGCAGCGTCGTATGTGCAACGGTATTTAAAACGCTGTAAAGGCATATTATTGATCGGTGCTTACGGGCAGCATAAAGTAAAAGATGTTGAACAAATGCTTCGCATCGCCCGCATTTATAACGATGGCATCGTCCTTGGTGTGCGCAGCTTCCGTTCGCGCGAGCTACCGCCGTTTAGTCGATTTGGCAACTTATGCGTCACGCTTTCGTTTGAACTGAAATGTAAGCGGCGTATCGCCGATGTCCAAACAGCGCTTCGCTATGTGCCGATGACGCATTTATCGTGGATTCGTCGCATCGAAGGAACTCAATTTGATTTAGATGTGTACATGTTGATGGAAGCGGTGAAACGAGACATTCCGCTGTATGAAGTATATATTGGACAGGCAAGCATTAAAAAAAATACATTCATTCAATACGATGAGTCGTTTCGCTTTCGACAAGTAGTGCAAAAAATATGGCGCTATCGCTATTTAGCCCGTTGAAACTTTTTGTCGAAGCGGCACGTAAATAAAGAAATGGAGGCGATGATCATGACAGAAAAAAACGACGAAATGGTGGAGCGCGCAGCGAAGCATTATTCAGATGATAAGTTTATCGCAAAAGTAAAACAGACCGGCCTACAGCTCGGCTTTAAGGCGCTACATGCTGCAACGACATTATTCATTGCACTGAAGAGCCCGAACATGCCAAATGCGCAAAAGCTTATCATTGTCGGTGCGCTCGGCTATTTAATTTTACCAATCGACATTGTTGCCGATTTTTTACCGGTAATCGGTTTAGCGGACGATGCGCTTGTCATTATTAAAGCGGTTATGTCGGTGTATAAACATGTGGATGAAGATATGGAACAGCAAGCACATACGTTATTGAAATCGTGGTTTGGTGACCGATACAATTATGAAGGAAATATTCAGCATGTCATTGAGGAGCAACAACAATAACGATGCGTAATAAATTAAAACGATGGAGATGATTACGTGATTCGAAAGTTAATTTCAGTCGTCGTTGTCGTCGTATTCGGCTGGGTTGTATACGGCCTTGTCGAAGATTATAAAGAGGATGCATTATCGCTTTATGAATTGGCAACGGAGGAAGCGTCGGATGACACTGAGCCAATGCTAAATGGCAAGCCAATTGAAGTAACACCGAAGGAACAAGTCGATGCTGTAAAAGGCGCAGCGACAAATGTCGAAGAGCTCGCGTATGCCTTTTATAGTCATATGCGCAATTGGGAAACAAAATTTACGATTGAGTTTGTTGGGGATACGACCAATTTAGGCGACATGTTAGATGAAGCATATGCATTGGCAAAAGCGCGTGATGGCTACGTGCTTGGACATTTAGATCGCATGAATTTAACGTATGAATATACGACAAAAAAAGCGACGATTACGGTGCTGCAAAAATATTTAACAGACACGCATCAAGAAGCGTTTGTCGATCAACAAGTAAGTCGTATTTTGCCGACGATTGTGACGGATGCGATGAGCGATGAAGAAAAGGTGTTAGCTGTAAATGATTATATTGTGCGCAATACGATTTACGGAACAGCGACAGAAGCGAGTCCACATAGCGCTTTTGCGGTATTGATGGAAGGGCAAGCAGTATGCCAAGGCTATGCGCTTGTCGCATATAAAATGATTGATTTGCTTGGCATTGATGTGAAGTATGTGACAGGTGAAGCGGATGGTATT
Organism: Caryophanon sp.; assembly: GCA_018384745.1. Lineage (GTDB taxonomy): Bacteria > Bacillota > Bacilli > Bacillales_A > Planococcaceae > Caryophanon. The sequence continues at coordinate 2,112 of JAHAYH010000006.1, forward strand.
GGACATGCGTGGAATTTAGTGCAGTTAAACGGTGTGTGGAAGCATTTAGATACGACATGGAATGACCCTGTACCAGACCGTGGGGATAAAGTGTCGCGTGATTATGCATTATTAAGCGATGAGCAAATGATGGAAACACATACGTGGCTGCGTGCTGACTATCCGAAAGCGAATTAATATTGTGTTCTACTTGATGGAAACTTAGGACAGAAATGATGTTTGATTGTTCAGCGGAGGAAGGTCATCGTGAACATGTGAGGATATCGTGTGTAAAGCGGCGAAAGGGAAAAAGAACGTGTCGAGAGACTTGCCATCGCAATACGCGAGCAAGGCGATGAACGCCACATCGTGTTTGCTTTCTTGTCGAAAGGATTGCGTCTGCGAAAAGAAGCGCTGTCAAATCGCCAAAAAGCGTGATCGGAAACATGGAATTTTCCGATCACGCTTTATTTTGTCTCATACTTTTTTCATCGATGCTAGAAATAGTGATGTCCGGGTCTGTATTTGTATATCGCTATTCTGTTTGCGGCGAAGCGGGTGGGACTGGTTGTCGACGATTCGATAAATACGTCGGCAAGATCATGCCACATAGCACGAGTAAAATCCCAAACACTTGCAGCATCGTTAATGTTTCATGTAACACGATAACCGATACACAAATAGCGACCGGTAATTCCATCGCACTTAAAATAGAAGCTAACGCACCGCCAACTTTTGGTGCAGCAATGGCAAATAATAAAATTGGTACGATGATGCCGAATGCACCTAATAAAATACCGTATTTCCATAAGCCTTCTGCAAATAACGTCCCGTTCCAAAGAATTTCTGGTGCAAGAAAAATACTCGTGATCACAAGCGCCATGAAGGCAACGATCGTCATACGAGAAATCGTTGTAACCCCCTCGACTGGTCGTGAGTTAAACTGAATGAAAATGGCGAACGTCACCGCTGCAAAGAATCCATATACCCATCCTTGCCACGCGATATTGCTTAAATCAACGTCGAGTACGCCGGCAGATAAAATCGTTCCGCCAAATAAAATAATGAGTGAAATCGCTTCAATGCGCGATAACATGCGTCGCTTCACGAAGCAGTCAATGAGCGTACCAATCCATGTGAATTGGAACAACATGACAACCGCAAGTGATGCAGGTAAGTAATTTAACGATTCACCGTAAATTGTGCCGGTTAAACCGGTAAAGATACCAGATAAAATAAGGATGCGCCAGCCTTTTGCGTTAATGCGCGGCATTGAACGTTGTGTCAATGCGAACAATAATAACGCCAACATAAAGCCGATGATATATTGACTCATCACAGCTTCTGATGACGTAAAGCCTGCAGCCATCGCCACTTTCACAATGGTTGATAAAATGCCGTAGCTACTTGAGGCGATAATGATTAATAATGGGTAAAGCAAATTGCGATTCAAAGTAATCCCTCGATTTCTAAAGTTGTTTCACCATGTGATGAAACGGCTCATCAATAATGTGCCATTGTTCGGTAATCACATAGCCAACGCGCTCATATAATTGGCGTGCGCGCGTTTTTTCAAGCTCCACGTTTAACGAAATTTTCGTAAAGCCGCGGCGTTTCGCTTCTTGTTCTGCAAATTGTAGCAGCAATGTGCCAATGCCTTTTCCGCGTCCATCTGCATGCACACAGATCGTGTCGATATAAAACTCATCCTCATGTGCTTCCACATCGATGCTCACTGGACGCCCTTGTGCAGCTAACCATTGCTCTAGCTGCCGATCGAGCGAAGCACCTATTTTACCATCATATAGTACGGCAATGCCAATAACTTGCCCATTTTCTACTGCAACATATGTATGCTCATAGGAATGGCGGCTATTTGTGCCTTTAATTAATTGTTGTAATGTATCGAGCACGAGCTTAGGCTCTGTTTGTGCTGTTAAACGCTGTGCGATGTCGCCGATTGCATCGACAATAAGTGGAGCAATTGCGGGTGCTTGAGATGGTACTGCTTGCGAAATGGTAATCATGGTCAACACTCCTTGAAAAAATTTTTGTCACATCTTCCATCATACCATATAAAAAAACAATAAAAACGACTCAGCCAATAGCTAAATATATTCATAACTGTCGCAACTTTGTGAACAACTCAATGCAATTTAATTTTTTCAATAAGTCTAAATTTTTATATTTGAAATGGTTTCATGGTAATCTAAAGAATAATTATATTTTCGGAGGGAAGCAAAAAGTTATGAGTCAGTCGGATAGAGATTTCATTCTCGTATACGGAGATGCATTTGTAGATTTTATTGCGAAAGATAGCACGAACACAGAGTTTGTCACATATTTAGGGGGCGCAACAATCAATGTTGCCGCTGGAATTAGCCGTATCGGCGCACCTTCAGCGTTAATTACGATCACGGGTGACGATGAAACGTCGGAATTTGTACGTAATGAAATTCAAAAAGAAGGTGTCAATATGGAGTATGCTATTTTTGACCCTGTGAAACGTGTGAGTGGTGTATATGTACACTTAACGGAAAACTGCGAACGCATTTTCAAAGATTACATCGATGAAACACCGGACCTGCAAGTGACAGCGGACCAATTAAACGAGCAAGCGTTCAAGCGTGCGTCTGTATTAAACGTATGTTCAGGTACAATGTTCCACGAAACAGCGCTTGCGACAACGCGTCGTGCAGTGGAGCTTGCAAAAGACAACGGTGTCATCGTCGCGATTGACGCAAACATTCGCCCATTACGTTGGCCAAGTGAAGACATTTGCCGCGAGACGATCTCTTCATTCTTTGAAGAAGCGGACATTTTAAAATTAACGGACGAGGAGCTATTTTTCTTAACGGAAACAACGACGTTAGAAGATGGCATCGCCGCGTTAAACGATTTATTAGTACCGATTGTGTTAATCACAGTTGGTGAAGACGGTGCATACGCTGTATTAAACGGCGAAACAATTCATGTGCCTGTTAAAAAAGTAGTGCCAGTTGATACGACAGGTGCAGGTGATGCGTTTATGTCAGGCGTATTACGTTATGTACATTACAATAGCTTGCCTACAACAGAGGAAGAAATTATGAAATGTGTATCGTTTGGTAACGAGCTAGGTGCACGTGCTGCAACGAAACCAGGTGCCTTAACAGCTTTACCACATTATGAAGACATTAAACATTTATTGTAGAAATTGACGCCCATTTTGACGCAATTAACGGTTGTATATTGCGTAGAGGCATGTTTAAATAAAGCAGAAGCTATTATTCAATGACAACTGAGGGTCATTCGTTGTGCAGCTTTCATGGTATGTAAAGAGCAATGGCGTAAAACGTACTTATGAGGAGAACATAAGTAGACGCGTGCGCATTCATTTGCATGAAACAGTAGTTAGGACTAGTGCATGGCAGCTGTCTGGAGAAGCAACGGATTTTTGAATAAAGCATAAACGTAAAGCGCATCGATTATTGTCGGTGCGCTTTTTTACGTGTAAAAGTTTCCTGCTCGTTGACTAAAACAACAGAAGTATCGTAGCAATCGCTCTACAATGACCGAAAATCCTTTTATACTTTTAGTAACAAGGAAGAAACGAGGTGTGAAAGGATGGAAGCTATTTCAACAAATACGCTATTAATGCTTGCGCCGCTATTTATTGTACAAATTATTTTATTAGTCGTCGCGCTCATTGATTTACGTCGCGTAAAAGCAACGCGTGGACCGAAATGGGTGTGGGTGTTTGTCATTTTATTCGTCAATATTGTAGGACCAATCATCTACTTTATCGTTGGGAGGAAACAAGCATGATGCGTGTAGAGCAGTTAACGAAAACGTTTGGAGGGCAAACCGTTGTCAACAATCTTTCATTTACGCTTGCGCCAAATCAAATTACCGCACTAATTGGCCCAAATGGTGCTGGTAAGACGACGACACTTTCAATGCTTGCGGGGTTGTTACCACCGACAGCAGGGACCATTCAACTCGACGATCCAAAGCCGATGCAGCAGCAAATCGGCTTTTTACCGCAATATCCGAAGTTTTTTGAATGGATGAATGCCATTGAATATTTACACATGATGGGGAAGCTAAGCGGCTTAAGTAATGGTGAGGCGTTAGAGCGAGCGGATGAAGTGCTGCGTTTTGTAGGGTTGTATGAAGCGCGCAAACAAAAAATTGCGGGCTTTTCAGGTGGCATGAAGCAGCGTTTAGGCATTGCACAAGCCATTTTACATCGCCCGAAGCTTCTCATGTTAGATGAGCCGGTGTCAGCGCTTGACCCAATTGGCCGAAAAGAAATGATGGCGCTGTTACGTACACTCGCTGAAACGACGACCATTTTGTACTCAACGCATATTTTACATGATGCTGAGCTAATGACCGAGCACGTGTTATTTATGAAAGATGGACAATTAGTCGAGCAAGGAAGTTTAGTGGACATTCAACAAAAATACGACGCGCCGCATATTGATATTA
>JAHAYH010000062.1 GCA_018384745.1 Caryophanon sp.
CTTCTGACCGGCCAAACCGTTGTAATTTACAACTCAAATTTTGACCTGGACATGCTTCGTAGCACCTCTCAAGCGTTCCACACCGACGACGCATGGCTAAACACGCTAAGCATCCGCTGCGCTATGGAGTTGTCTGTACAGGCGTTTGGAGCCACTAACCGCTATGGAACTATTTCTCTCGCCAATGCAGCTGACGCAGCTGGTGTCTCATGGCCTGGAGAAGCGCATAGCGCAAAAGTAGATGCCTTGGTCACCCTTGGGGTGCTAAGGTCCGCGTCCGAGAGAGGAACAACTCAGACCACCGTCTAAGGCCCCCAAATCCGGGCCAAGTTGAAGACAATAACGAAGTGCGGCCGCAGAGACAGCCAGGATGTTGGCTTGGAAGCAGCCATTCATTTAAAGAGTGCGTAACAGCTCACCGGTCGAGCGGCCGCGCATGGATAATAATCGGGCATAAGTCCGGTGCCGAAGACGTGGAATCACACCTTGCGTGTGGTTGGTAGGGGAGCATTCCATACCGTGTTGAATGCCAGCCTCGAGGCTGACTGGAGCGTATGGAAAAGCAAATGTAGGTATAAGTAACGATAAGGCAGGCGAGAAACCTGCCCGCCGAAAGACTAAGGTTTCCTGATCAACGCTAATCGGATCAGGGTAAGTCGGGACCTAAGGCAAAGCCGAACGGCGCGGCCGATGGAAGAACAGGTCAATATTCCTGTACTGGCGACAAGAGTGATGTGGAGACGGAGAAGTGACAGTCCTGCCGGCTGACGGAATAGCCGGTTGAAGGGTGTAGATTATGATTCCTGTAGGCAAATCCGCAGGGAGAGTCGAACCTGAGAGTATGCCGCGTGCTTGCACAAGGCAATATGGACGTAACCAGGCTCCCGAGAAAATCCGCTAAACCTATCTTGTCGGCACCCGTACTAAAACGGACACACGTAGTTGGGTTGAAAATACTGAGGCGCTCGAGTGAGTCACGGTTAAGGAACTAGGCAAAATGGTCCTGTAACTTCGGGATAAAGGACGCCGATCGGAAGATCGGCCGCAGAGAATAGGCCCAGGCGACTGTTTAACAAAAACACATGGCTGTGCGAAATGGAAACATGAAGTATACAGCCTGACACCTGCCCGGTGCCGGAAGGTTAAGAGGAGATGTCATCGCAAGAGAAGCGTTGAATTGAAGCCCCGGTAAACGGCGGCCGTAA
>JAHAYH010000007.1 GCA_018384745.1 Caryophanon sp.
TTTATTTTAGTATTTTGCCTCTTGCTATTTAGTTTTTCTTATTGTATCACGGCCTGATTACAATCACGATTATTGTGCATTCGAGAAATTGGACAAGTCCACTCCCGATCCTTAAGGGTTAATTCCTTATAACCATTTTGGCCCACCATAAAATGATTCCGAAGTAGCTCAGTTGGTAGAGCATCCGGCTGTTAACCGGCAGGTGGCAGGTTCGAGTCCTTCGTTCGGATCCATAAAGGCCCGTTGGTCAAGTGGTTAAGACACCGCCCTTTCACGGCGGTAACACGGGTTCGAATCCCGTACGGGTCATACGTAGAAAAGCATTTAGCATTCGCTAAGTGCTTTTTTTTGTTGTTCAAAAAAATAATAGGGTAGATGAACTTTACGCATGTTAAACGATGAGCGATCAAGCATATGCGACGGAATACTATTTTCATTATTACATGACGATTGAATCGATCTAATCATGAATATCGCAATAAAAATATGTAGGAGTATGTTAAAGAAGTGCAATTAGTGTACTTTTTTTTCATAATTCGATACAATAAAATAAATCGTATACGATGTATTGGAGGTGTAACGATGATTGAGGCGAAGTTAGATGAACAGCTTTGCTTTGAGGTATACCGAGCTGCAAGCCACTTTAATAAATTATATACACATGTATTAGCACCTTTTCAGTTAACATATTCACAATATTTAGTGTTACTTGCATTATGGGAACAAGATGATGTGATGACAAAGCATATTGGAGAACGGTTAAATTTAGGGATTGGCACATTAAACCCAATTATTTCCAAGTTACAGGAGCGAGGTTGGGTTAACAAAAATAGCGCGCCAAATGATAAGCGTGCGACAATTATTTCATTAACACCGTATGCAAAAGAGCAACGAGCAAGCATCGAGCAAGCGATTGCAGCGCAAATCGAAGCATGTCAGTACTTAGTTGAAGAAGGTCATGCACTTCGAGCGCAACTGCGTCAGTTAAATACATTTTTTGATCACTTTTATGAAAAGGGGAATGGAAACGATGACAATTTATGATTTTAACGTAACATTAGCAAACGGCGAAGATTATTCACTTGAGAAGTATAAAGGAAAGCCAATGTTAATTGTGAACACAGCAACGAAATGTGGATTAACAGGACAGTTTGATGAACTAGAGCAACTTTATAAAAAGTATGAAGATGAAGGGCTTGTAGTGCTAGGCTTCCCATCAGACCAATTTAAACAGGAACTAAAGTCAGGAGAAGAAGCAGCAGAAGCATGTCGCTTAACGTACGGTGTGACGTTCCCGATGCATGAAATTGTGAAAGTAAATGGCAATGACGCGCATCCTTTATTTAAGCATGTAACAGAAAAAACAAAAGGTTTACTTGGCAAATCGGTGAAATGGAATTTTACGAAGTTTTTAGTAGATCGAGATGGCAATGTAGTGAAACGTTTTGCGCCAACGGATAAACCGATGAGCTTTGAAGAAGACATTCAAAAGGTATTATAAAGTATGTGGCAGTGTGTACGAAATTTTCGCGCATGCTGTCTTTTTTTATGCGTTAATGCGCTTTATTCTATACGGCGCTCCGTACAACATGCGGCAAATATAGTGGAACGAGTACTTTTACCATTATACATTTAGGAAAGACTATATTATTATTTTAAATAGAGATGTATTTTATAAAGAAAGGACTACATGTATGCCAGAGAAGAAAGTAGAAAAAGTAAGTGCATTACAAATGACAAGTAAAGTCATCATGATTATTGTTGGTGGTTTTATTGCAGCGTATGGATTAGAAGCTGTTTTAATTCCAAACAATGTATCTGATGGAGGGGTAACCGGTTTAAGTATCGTCGGTTCTCAATTATTCGGCTTACCATTAGGAGCACTCATCGCCATTTTAAATATTCCATTTATCTTTTTAGGGTATAAGCAAATTGGTCGAACATTTGCTATTTTATCGGTAATTGGTATTGCGGCGTTATCATTAGGTACGATCTTCATGCATAAAGTGCCGACAATTATTGAAGGTGACACGCTACTTATTACAGTTGTCGGCGGTATTATTTTAGGTTTAGGGATGGGTATTGCTCTTCGTAACGGTGGTGCGTTAGATGGCATTGATATGTTAGCCGTACTACTGTCTCGTAAATTGCCGTTTGGAACGAGTGATTTAATTTTATTTTTAAATGCATTTGTCTTCATTGTTGTATCGTTCGTATTCGGTTTAAAAGGTGCGATTTTATCTGTGATTGCTTACTTCATCGCCTCAAAAGTTATTCACATCGTAGAAGAGGGATTAAGTGGTTCGAAAAGCTTCCGTATTATTACGTCGAAGTCGGATGAAATGGTGGAAATAATTCGTGACCGTCTTGGCCGTAGCGCAACGTTAAACACTGTACAAGGTGCATACTCAAACCAAGAATTCCAAGAAATCAATTGTATTATTAACCGCTTAGAGGAACGTAAAATGAAGGATATTATTCGTGAAATCGATCCAAAAGCGTTCGTTACCATTTATGAAGTTGTTGAAGTAAGAGGCGGCAACTTCCAAAAGAAAGATATTCACTAAAAAAACGCTGGACGAATCATTTCGTCTAGCGTTTTTCGTGTAGTTGAAAGTGGCAGCGAAGAATGATCGCTAGCCATTTCGTTTCTGCATGTGCACTCATTGTTTGAAGTAGCCCTTCTAGTAACACAGGAGACAGTGTAGGCGCTTGTAATTGCTCATGTAGCAATATAGCCGCTTCACGCAATAGAGCGTCTGGGAGCTCTTGTATAAGCTGCTGCAGCAATGCCATCGTCTCCTGTTTTGAAACAACAGGCTCATAAAATGGATGAATGAGCATGCCTTCTTCGATGACAGGTAGCGTTGCGTACGTCGCTTGAATCGTCACCTTTTCAACAAGCGCATGGCAAAATGTGTGCAGGTCGTCTGGCGGCGTCATGTCGCGGAAAAAAAGTTCGCCGTACATGCCAACTAAGCCGCGTGTGAAAAAAATCGTATCATTGATCATCGAAGGGGCAAGGTTTGGAAATTGCTTTTCAATAATTGTACGAAGCTTCATCGTCATGAGACGGTCATAATCTTGTAGTTGCTCAAGTAGACTTGTATTCAATGTTTTAGGTAAATCATTCATCAACACTTTGGCAAAGCTTGCACGTTCATTAAAGTTTGTATAAATAAAATAAAAGTAATGATACAGTAAATTTTGTTGTTGGCTCGTCTTTGTGACCAAAGAGTCAATGTGTAGGAGCAAGTCGGTCATGAATGTATGAACCATCGCGAGTACGAGTTCATCTTTTGATTTAAATGATAAGTAGAATGCACCTTTGGAAATGCCGCTACGTTCGGTGATTTGCTGTATAGACGTAGCTTCGATTCCTTGTGTTGCAAAAAGCTCGAGGGCGTTTTGCATGATGAGTTGTTTTTTAAGCATAATTTTTGAGCCCTCCGTTGCGATTAATTGACTTTTGACCAAGTAGTCATTAGTATAAGAAATGTTCAATAGAAAGTCAAATTTCATAAAGGTAGGTGCACATGTGAAAGGTTTAGTAAATTTCGTGCTGAAAAATAAGCTTGCTGTATGGTTATTAACGATCATCATTACAGTCGGTGGTATTTATTCAGGTACACGAATGAAGATGGAATCCATTCCAGATATTTCGATTCCTTACTTAATCGTGATGGGTGTATATCCAGGCGCGACACCAGAGCAAGTAATGGATGACGTCTCGATTCCAATGGAGAAAGCGTTTGAAGGGCTTGAGGATGTAAAAGCAGTGTTTTCAACATCTTCATCAAACGTCGCGCAAGTACAGATTGAGTATGAGTACGGCGTAGATATGGATGAGAAGAAACGTGAGCTACAATCTACAATGGAAACAATTACGTTACCAGAAGAGGTAGAAGACCCAACAATTATGGCGATCAGCATGAATATGATGCCAGTTGTTGCGTTATCGGTTAGTGACAAAGATGGTGACATCGTTTCATTAACAGAGAAAGTCGAAAAAACGTTATTACCAGCGATTGAAAAAATCGACGGTGTAGCATCAGCGACTGTCACGGGTCAGCATTTAAACGAAGTACAATTTACGTATAATACAGAAAAAATGGCGGAGCTTGGGGTAACTGAGGACGCTGTGAAGCAAATGATCGAGGCAAGCGACATCGCCTTATCACTTGGCTTATATGAATTTGAGGAAGCGGAAGAAGCAGTTTCTGTCGATGGTAAAATTCCAACAGTCGATGCGTTAAAAGAAATTTTAATTCCGGTAACACCTTCAGCTGCGAATCCAACACCATTTGTGAAACTGGGCGATATCGCAACGATTGAAACGGTTGGTAAAGTACAGTCGATTTCGCGTACGAACGGTGCAGATGCGATTTCAATTCAAATCGTTAAAGCACAAACAGCGAATACGGTGACAGTTGTGAACGCGGTGAAGGAATTAATCGATGAGCAAAAGGACGAAAATCCATCGCTTGTTATCGATGTAACACTTGACCAAGCGGAGCCGATTGAAGCGTCGGTATTTGCGATGATTGAAAAAGCATTGTTCGGTGGCGGGATTGCAGTCTTAATTATTTTACTGTTTTTACGCGACTGGCGTTCAACAATCATTTCGATCATTTCGATTCCAGTATCGATTTTCATGGCACTTCTTGTGTTAAATTGGTTAGACATTACGTTAAATATTATGACGCTTGGTGCGATTACAGTCGCAATCGGACGCGTAATCGATGACTCGATCGTCGTTGTTGAAAATATTTATCGACGTCTACATTTAAAAGGTGAGAAATTAACAGGTCGTGCGCTTATTCGCGAGGCGACAATTGAAATGTTCAAGCCAATTTTATCGTCAACGTTAGTAACGATTGCGGTGTTCGCACCACTTATTTTCGTAGGCGGCATGGTTGGGGAACTATTTTTACCATTCGCATTAACGATGTCATTTGCGTTAATTGCGTCATTAATCGTGGCGATTACAATTGTACCAGCACTATCGCACACGTTGTTCTTCAAAAAGCTATATAGCGAAAAAACAGAGAGCAACCATAAAGAAGTTGGCAAGCTAGCCCTTTGGTTCAAAGGCTTCTTACAAAAATGTTTAAATCATAAATGGATTACATCGATTGTTGCAGTGGTGCTATTAGCTGGTTCAATCGCGTTAACGCCAATTATCGGTTTCTCATTTATGGGGTCAGAAGTAGAGAAAATGATGTATGTGACGTACACACCGGAAACAGGTGAGAAAACGGAACAAACAATTCAAAATATCGAAGAAGTCGAAAAAGCGATGATGGACCGTGGTGATATTGATATTACACAATTATCAATTACAACAGAGCCATCAACAGACCCTTCAGCAATGATGATGGGTGGCGGCGCTGGCGGCGGTTTAATGTATTTAATTTTTGACGACAGCATTTCAAATGATGAATTTGCGAAAGCACAAGAAGAAGTGATGGCGTACTTAACGGATTTAGATCAATCAGGTACGTGGAAGCAACAAGACTTCTCAATGGGCATGTCATCAAACTCAGTGAGCTATACGTTCTACTCAGAGGATTTAGATGATTTATTAGCCGTTATGAAAGATGCAGAGGCAGCATTACAAGACGTGAAAGGGTTAGAAAACATCTCATCAGATGCTGAAGATCCATATGTAGAACATGTCTTTAAAGTAGACCAAGCAAACGTTTTACAATACGGTTTAACGACAGGTCAAATCGTCATGGCACTTTCAGAAACAGGTGCAAAAGAAGTGTTAACGACGGTTGAATATGACGGACAAGATATCGATGTTGTTGTGCAGCGTGAAGCAAAAGCAGCGGCGAAAAATATCGATGACGTCTTAGCAACAGAAATTCAAACGGCAACAGGCGAAACGATGACAATTGGTGAGCTTGTTGAAGTGGAAGAAAGCACAACGTTAACGTCATTATCACGTTCAGAAGGTGAATACTACGCAGCGGTTTCAGCGGACATTACAGAAGATGATATTTCGGGTCCAACGAGCGCAGCACAAAAAGAAATCGATAAAATCGAGCTTCCAGAAGGCGTAACATTAAACGAAGCAGGTGTATCTGCAGATATCGCAGAAACATTTACGAAGCTAGGTGTTGCAATGGTGGCAGCGATTGCGATTGTTTACTTCATTTTAGTTGTGACATTCGGTGAAGGTTTAGCACCGTTTGCGATTTTAACATCGTTACCATTTGCGGTAATCGGTTCATTCGTCGGTTTACTTATTACAGGACAAACAATTTCTGTTTCTGTTATGATGGGCTTACTGATGTTAATCGGGATTGTCGTAACGAATGCGATTGTACTTGTTGACCGCATCATTCAAATGGAGCACGCGGGATTAAACATGCGTGATGCCATTTTAGAAGCGGGTGCAACACGTTTACGTCCGATTTTAATGACAGCGATCGCAACAATTGGGGCAATGCTTCCGATGGCGATTTTAGAAGGTGGCGGCGGTTTAATTTCAAAAGACTTAGCGGTTACGGTAATTGGCGGTTTATTCTCGTCTACATTACTAACATTAATCGTCGTGCCAGTCGTATACGAAGTGCTATCGAAGCTATTTAAGAAAAATCGTAAAGACGTACAAGATAATTAATCATGAGAGAGCAAACCGCTAAAGTGGCGGGGCGCTCTCTTTTTTTCGAGGTGGAGCATATATGGAATTTAGCGTACAAGATGGTCGACAGCACATGGCAAAGTTTATGCTGAGCTATAAGTTTGCGCTTGCAGAAATGACGACGAAAATCGATATTTTACGCGAGGAATTTCGTTTAATACACGATTACAATCCGATTGAGCATGTGAACAGTCGATTGAAGTCCCCGGAAAGCATTTTGCAAAAAGTGGAGAAAAAAGGACTTGAGATGACGCTTGAAGCGATTGAGGCAAACATTCACGATATCGCTGGCGTGCGCATCGTTTGTTCATTTGAGGAAGACCTTTACCGTGTGGCGAATATGCTTTGTGCGCAGCGCGATGTGAAAGTAGTGGCGCAAAAAGATTACATCGCAAATCCAAAGGACAACGGTTATCGCAGCTTGCATGTCATCGTGAAAATTCCAGTGTTTTTATCAGACGGCATGCGCGAAGTATTTGTGGAGTTACAGCTGCGAACGATTGCGATGGATTTTTGGGCAAGTTTAGAGCATAAAATTTATTATAAATATGAAAAAGACGTACCCGCACGCATTCGCACAGAGCTACAGGAAGCGGCTGAACAAGCGGCAGCACTCGACCGTAAAATGGCACGTCTTAACGAGGAAATTAATATTTTAAAGGAGCTAGATGGCACGAACGATACGAGCCTTGGAAAATACATTCGCGACTTCGTACAGGCGAATATGAAGTAATTAGCGATACAGGCGGTCGTAATCGCTTTTTAGCATGCTCATATGGATTTCATCGACGAAGCGTCCGTTATAAAATGTCGCTTCGCGCGCAATGCCTTCAACGACAAAGCCGACTTTTTCATATACGCGTTTTGCACGCGGATTGTATGCGAGCACTTGTAGCTCTAAGCGATTGAGCTGCACATCTTCAAAAACGTAGCGAATAAAATGAAGCATGGCTTCGGTACCGTATCCTTTGTTTGCGTCGTCTAGCGAATGAAGCGAAATGCGCATAGCACCGCGCTTATTTTTTTCATCGACATCAAGCAACGATACTTCACCGAGTAACGCATCGGTTTCCTTATGACAAATCGCAAAATCCATGCGTGAGCGGTCGGTCGCTGCGCGCATAATAAACGCCTCGATCGCCTCTACTGTAAAGTGGTCGGTCGTGCTTGTGAAATAGCGGATTTCCTCATCTTCAGTGGAAGCAAGTATTTGCGGTGCATCCTGCATTTGTAACGGGCGTAAATAAACACGGTTCATAGCAGTCGCTCCTTTTTTGTTTGTTGTTATAAGTAATTGTAGAGGAAAGCGTTGAAATGAGCTAGTGAATGCAAATTTACAACAGCGATTAACGAAAAAATAGCACAACAAAGCCATCGCAGAAATCGTGAAGATCTGGATGGCTTTTTGTTGTCTTAACGACGATTATTTATTTGTATTGAAGCCTTTTAATAAATCCGCAAATGGATTGTTCAGTGGCTCGGCTTCTTTTTGCTGTTCTTTCATGAACTTTTGAACGGAGCGTTTATCAACCTTGCCGCCGCCTTCTTTTTTACGACGCGCTTCAAATGCCGATAGTTTCTCACGGTGTCCGCATTTACATACGAAAATTTGACCGTCGCCTTCACCACGTAGCTCTAATTTTTTCTTACATTGTGGACAGCGTGCGTTCGTCACACGTGAGACGTTTTTACGCGTGCCGCATTCACGATCTTGGCACACAAGCATTTTGCCTTTTTTGCCGTTCACTTCAAGCATCGGTTTGCCGCACTCTGGGCATGACTTTGTTGAAATGTTATCGTGTTTGAATTTTTTGTCGTTGTTTTTAATGTCTGTAACGATTGACTTCGTATGCGCCTTCATTTCGCTAATGAATGCTTCTTTTTTTAGCTTCCCTTTTGCAATTAGCTCTAATTTTTGTTCCCACTGCGCTGTTGTTTCTGGTGACTTTAACTCTTGTGGCACTAAATCAAGCAGCTGACGACCTTTTGACGTAATGTGGATGTCTTTGCCGCGCTTTTCGATTAAAAATGAGTTGAACAGCTTATCGATAATATCTGCACGTGTGGCAACCGTACCTAAGCCGCCTGTTGATTTTAACGTTTCTGCAAGTTGTTTGTTTTGCGACTCCATATATTTCGTTGGATTTTCCATCGCCGACAGCAGTGTTGCTTCGTTGAATCGTGCTGGTGGCTTCGTTTGTCCAGACGTTTGTGCAAGCAAGTTCACGCGCAGCGTTTGTCCTTTTTCAAGGCGTGGTAATAGCTGTTCTTTCACGTCGTCTGTTGATTCGTCATCGTCGAAGCGGTTTTCGTACACTTCTTTCCAACCAGCTGCGATCACGGTTTTTCCACGTGCGATAAATTTCTCATCGCCAATTTTCGCTTGTACGGTTAACTGCTCGAATTCGTGGACAGGGAATAGCACCGCTAAGAAACGTTTCACAACTAAGTCGTAAATTTTACGTTCTTTGTCGTTGAAGTTGGCAAAGTTGACGTATTCCTCCGTTGGAATGATCGCGTGGTGATCTGATACGCGCGCATCATCGACGAATGATTTATTCGCTTTAATTGGCTTTGTTAATACTTTGTTCGCAAGGGAACGATATTCGCCAACGCCACATGCTTTTAAGCGCTCCGGTAATGTTGAGACGATATCCGAAGATAAGAAGCGTGAGTCTGTACGCGGGTACGTTAACACTTTATGCGACTCGTATAGCTTTTGCATAATGTTTAGCGTCTCTTTCGCAGAGTAGCCAAAGATTTTATTTGCATCGCGCTGTAATTCCGTTAAATCGTATAGCCCTGGAGAGAACGATTTTTTCGGCTTGCGCTCAACATCGATAATCGTGGCATCCTTTTTCTCAAGCTTCTTAACGATTGCATCGATTTTTTCCTTTTGGAAGCTGCGTGAGTTACCGTTTGCATCTTGCCACGTTAATTTTAAGTCTGCTGTTTTTGCTTCAATGCCGTAATACGTTTGTGCTTTGAAATGTTTAATTTCATCTTCACGCGCTGCAACCATTGCCACAACCGGTGTTTGCACACGACCTGTGTTTAATTGCGCGTTAAATTTCGTCGATAGCGCACGCGTTGCATTTAAGCCGATGTACCAGTCTGCTTCACTGCGTGCAACGGCCGCATGATACAAGTTATCGTACTGCTTACCAGGTTTTAAGTTCGCAAAGCCTTCTTTGATCGCCTTGTCCGTAACCGAAGAAATCCATAAACGTTTAATCGGCTTGTTCACTTTTGCACGGTCAATGATCCAACGTGCGACAAGCTCACCTTCGCGCCCTGCATCAGTTGCGATAATGATTTCGTTCACGTCATTACGTGTTAGTTGCGCTTTCACGGCGTTATATTGCTTACTCGTTTGTTTAATTGTCGTTAGTTTCAAACGCTCTGGCAGCATCGGTAAATCTTCCAAACTCCATTTTTTATACTTCTCATCGTAGCTTTCAGGGTCAGCGAGTGTCACTAAATGTCCTAATGCCCACGTCACAATATATTTGTCGCCTTCTAAAAAGCCATTTCCTTTTTTCGTACACTTCAGCACGTTCGCAATATCGCGTGCTACTGAAGGTTTTTCTGCTAATACTACACTTTTAGCCATAACCTACATCCTTTCATACATCCATATGTTCACTATAGCATATTTCCTTTTTGAAACGACAGTTCGCCACATAGCAGTACATGTTGTTGACGTTGCGAACGTAAAGCGACGAGTCATCACATGTATTTAATATGAAATTCGTTTCTTCTTTAATTAAAAGTTCCAAATAAGGGTATAGAATAGGAGACTGTTATTTTTAGATTAAGTACCTAATTTTGAAACGTAATAAAAAGCCGAAAGAACTAAATAACGAATCGTCACAAAAAGAATATTATATTTTTAGTCATAAATTTTTCCTATGGATGTTATTTTTAATAATTCTTTTGGGATTAGTCATTTGTAATTATTTTTTCGTTTTTTGAACTTTATATGAAACTTACGTGTTGCTTCTGTGAAAAATTTGGTAAAATATTTGCAAAGAAATGGACATATAGCGACCAGAACAGAAGGGAGGAACATCGTTATGAAAATATCATCGTTATTAATACAAGATCGTCAATCGCAGGCACAAACGTTAGAGGAGCGCCGTAAAGCGATTGGTCGTAAAGACGCCGGTCAAGCGTATCGAAAAAACGCTGAGTATTTTGGAGAAAAACGAAATGATGCACTAAAAGCGTTAGAGGACTTATTGTCAGGGAAACTCGATAAAGAAACGAATATGGACGTTACCGATAAGCCAAGAACGAAGGAAGAGCAATTACAGCAGCCAGAAGTGCAGCAAGAAATTAAGCAGCTTATGCAGACGGATCGAGAAATTCGTACACATGAGCAGGCACATAAAGCAGTAGGTGGTTCGTTAGCGGGACCTGTTAGTTATGAATACACAACAGGACCAGATGACAAGCAATATGCCGTTGCGGGTGAAGTGCCGATTAATACACCTCGAGTAGAAGACGAAGATGAAATGCTGACGATTTTAGAAAAGGTTCGTCAAGCAGCACTTGCCCCTGCACAACCATCTGCCCAAGATTTACGTGTCGCAGCGAATGCGTCTGCACAAATACAACAGCTTCGCGGTGAAATCGTAACCGAAGAGACGACTGAGCAAACGGAGGAAATTCCAGACTACGTTACAGCGTCATCACACATCGACATACCTGAGCGTTTTACGCGTGAACAGCAGCTTGATGGCTCAAAGGAAACAGCGTTCAGCCAAGACTACTCACATATTCATGCACAACGTCAAAAAATGTTAGCCTTGAATAATTACGAATCTCATATGACAATGGTGAAAAACGGTTATCGCGATCCGCTACAACCTAAGCTGTCGCTAACTGCATAATGAGGAGCGGTAAAGGTGGCAAAGAAAATCCAAAAGACGAATGCGATTCGTCTCGTTGAACAGCAAAAAATTGCACATGACGTATTGCAATACGAGGTAGATCCTGAACACATCGACGGCTTATCCGTTGCTGCAAAAATTGGGCATACGGTAGACGAGGTGTTTAAAACACTTGTAGCAACAGCGGGTGCACAAAAATATTTCGTTTTTGTCATTCCAGTCGGTGCAGAACTCAACTTAAAGCTGGCTGCAAAAGTGGTCGGAGAAAAGAAAATCGACATGTTGCCGGTAAAGGAGCTACTCGGTTTAACAGGCTACGTGCGCGGTGGATGTTCACCTATTGGGATGAAAAAGTTATTCCCAACGGTCATTGATGAGTCGGCGCGTCAAAAGCCGTATATCATTGTCAGTGCCGGAAAAATTGGCATGCAGCTGCAATTGTCCGTCGATGATTTAGCACGCGTGACGAATGCACAAATTGCGGCCATTACACAATAAATTCAGACGTACGAGCACAGCATATGGCTCGTACGTTTTTGCTATTTCTCGCACAGACAAGCAATTGTTTCATCCATATAGACAGTTGACTGATTTTTACGAAAAAAGAAGGTGCAGCCGCGATGTCGCGAATGTTGTGTGCTACAATGGACGTAATTTTAACAGTAGAGAGGAAGATTTTTCGTGTCGAACGTATTAAACAACTTTTTAGATGAAAACTTAGCAGCGTTACGTGAGCAAGGCTTATATAACGAAATCGACCCAGTTGAAGGGGCAAATGGTCCAATCATTCAAGTAAAGGGACAATCGCTGATCAACTTATCTTCTAACAACTATTTAGGGCTTGCCACAAATAATGAATTAAAGCAAATTGCACAAGCAGGCATCGATAAGTACGGCGTTGGTGCAGGTGCGGTGCGTACAATTAACGGTACGTTGGATGTACACGTAAAGCTTGAGGAAACGTTAGCCAAGTTTAAAGGAACGGAAGCGGCCATTAGCTATCAATCCGGCTTCAACTGTAACATGGCAGCAATTTCTGCAGTGATGGATAAAAACGATGCCATTTTATCTGACCAATTGAATCACGCATCGATCATTGATGGCTGTCGTTTATCAAAAGCAAAAATTATTGCGTACAATCACTCAGATATGGATGATTTACGTGCGAAAGCAAAAGCGGCAAAAGAATCAGGGCTTTACAATAAAGTAATGGTCATTACAGACGGCGTGTTTTCAATGGATGGTGACTTAGCGAAGTTGCCAGAAATTGTCGACATTGCAAAAGAGTTTGATTTAATTACGTATGTCGACGATGCACACGGTTCAGGTGTTACGGGGAAAGGTGCAGGCACAGTGAAGCATTTCGGTTTGCAACATGACATCGACTTCCAAATTGGGACGTTGTCAAAAGCAATCGGCGTTGTCGGTGGCTACGTAGCAGGGAAGAAAAATTTAATCGACTGGTTAAAAGTGCGCTCACGTCCATTTTTATTCTCAACAGCGTTACCACCAGCAGATGTCGTGGCCATTACACGTGCCGTTGAAATGTTAATGGAATCAACAGAGCTGCATGATCGTTTATGGGAAAATGGCGATTATTTAAAACAAGGGTTAGCAAAGCTTGGCTTTAATGTTGGTGATTCCGCAACACCGATCACACCGTGTATTATTGGCGATGAAAAGTTAACGCAGCAATTTTCAGCCCGCTTATTTGAAGAAGGCGTTTACGCAAAATCAATCGTCTTCCCAACGGTCCCTAAAGGAACAGGGCGCGTGCGCAATATGCCAACTGCAGCGCATACGAAACAAATGCTAGATGATGCGATCGAGGCATATGCAAAAGTAGGGCGCGAATTAGGCATTATTCAATAAGCGATTGCGTGGCAAAATATTTGAAACGGCGATGCAGCTGTTAGAAATGCGATGCTACATCATAGTACAAGAAACCGTCTCTAAATTGAACAAAGCATCGGTGAATGGACCATTCGCCGATGCTTTGTTTCGTGTATACATGTAACGGGCGACGCTTTTCGCATGCGCTGTTCCGATAAAATTCGCGCTCGTCGTCGTCCAATTTTTCATGTGGAGCGCAGTTAAGCGTAATATTTTGACGTCATTTCGTCGAGCTCTTTTACGACTGTCGATAAGTCATTGAGCGTATGCTGTAACGATTGCACGGTTGCATCTTGTAGATCCATCGCGTTCACAACGTGCTTTGTTTCTTCTAAAACTTGTGTAGAGGCAACGGTCGATTCACGCAGTGCGCTTCGTACTTCTTCGGTGTTTTGCTGCATCTCTTCTGTGATTGTTGTCACTTGTGTTACGCGTACTTGAACCGTTTGTGCAGCTTGTAGTACGTTGCGTAAATCGGTGCTAATTGTCGTCACAAGCTCGGCACTTTTTGTCACTTCCGTTGTGCTATGTTCCATGTCGCGCAGCACGCCTTCTGTCACATCTTTAAAGTCTAAAATATGTGTGCGAATATCTTCGGCAGACATTTTCGTCATTTCTGCAAGCTTCTTTACTTCCTCGGCAACGATTGAGAAGCCTTTTCCTGCTTCTCCTGCACGCGCAGCTTCAATCGCAGCATTTAATGCGAGCAAGTTCGTTTGTTCTGCAATGCTTTGAATGACGACAATCATATCTTCAATCGATGCGTAACGATCGGACAATGTGTTCACGTTTTGTGCAGTTGTCACAACTGACGATGCCACTTCTTTTACTTTCGCAGATACGTGCAATGCTTCATCTGCACTTTGTTCAATCAGTTCAGAGGTTGTTTGTAAGCTTTCAACGACTTCATCAACAGAAGCGGTAATGTTTGTCATACCATCGCCCATTGCTTCCATCGCGCTAAATGATTCTTCGGCGAGTCGTTGTTGATGTTCCATGCTTTCGTTAATGCCGTGAACGCTCGTTTTTAATTGACGTTGCGCATCGTCGACTTGATTCGATGTCGACCCAAGCGTTGTTGTCGCTTCATTAATATCGTTTGACATGTTCGTTAGCGATGTAATCATGCCGTGCATATGTTCAATCGCAGCTGTGTAATCTTGTCCAAACGTAGCAATATCATTATTGCCACTCAAATCGACATTATGAATCGTCGTAAGTGCTTTTTCGATTGCGCCATCTTGCAGCTGCTTCGTAGCAACGCGCATGCCTTCAATTGGCTGTAGTGATTTCGCAACGAATACGTAAATTGCGCCGATGCTCAGTAAGCTGATCAGTACAATGATGCCAATAATGATCGGAAGTACGGTGCTAAGGGACGTTTCTTGAATTGCTGTAATGAACGATACTTCTTCATCGACACCAACGATCGCAAATATGTCACCTTGCGCATTTGTTAGTGGGACGTAATTGGTTAAAAAGCTACCCCAGCCTTCTGCTTCTACATATTGCGAAAACGGACCATCTGTTTCGATTTTTTGTGCAATCGCAGCGTAGTCGACTGCTTCTGCTTCATCGCCAAGCTGGTACGTATCTTCATTTGTTAAGTCACCTGCATCGATGAGTACGCTGTTTGTCGCACCTGTTGTAGATGGTGCTACGACATATAAGTACGTTGTTTTATTTGCTTCTAACTAAACGTGTAAGCTCACGTTGAAGTTCAACGTACAAATCGTTTTCTGTTGGATTTTGCGCAAACTGTTCGAACTTTGCTACGTCTAATTGCGACACGATGTGATCGGCCACCAACGTGTTATTTTCAGCAATCGTATTTTTAACGACGTTATTAATGGCCATATACACAACGAGTCCAATTGATACTGTAAATAACACAATCACACCGACTAATATATAAAAGAATCGCTTCATTAGGCTAGAGGTTGGCTTTTTCATAAACATCCACTCCTTTTATACAAATTGTTATGAGTCATTTACCTGAAATACATGCTTCACAAACTAAAAAATAAGCCAAAAAGACTAAATGATGCTTTCGAAGTGAAAGAAAAAAACTTACATATGACGGTTAGGACAATTCGATATGCATAAAAAAGAAGCATCCCATTATGAAAATCAAATTTCATAGTGAGATGCTTTTTGTTTAAGTTAAAAGTCCTTTTTTACAAAACAAAATAATATAAAATACTACCACCAATAATAATATTATGTGTAAAGAATGCAATTCCCCATGCTTGCGTTGGGATTTTCGTTTCGTTCGCTAAAATATGGGCGTCGTGATAAAGCTCGGGCTCTTGCCAAGCGAGCAGCAAAATACGGTAGCCACCATACAGCGCTGCGACAAAAAGTAGCGTCACAAAAAAATAACTTACGTGTAGCACAAGCCAAGCAGGCGCGTACACGACGGTTAAGCCAATTATGAGGAAAAAACCGAGCAGCCAAAAGAAGCCGTACATATTGCGAATGAACACAAACGAAAAGGCCGCAATAACAAGGTAGCCATATAGCGCAAAGCTTGCGTTAAAATGAAGCAACCAAATAAATAAAAAGGCGATATAGCACGGCAATGTATAGCCTGCAAATGTCGTCGCAATGCGCGAAAGCTTACTGGCGGAGCTGCTGACGACGCTGCCGCTTAAATTGTGGTGTAGCGTCATTTTTTTTATTTTTCCTGATGTGATCAGTGCTACAATCGCATGCGAAAATTCATGCACGAGCGTGTACGGCACTTCGACGAGTTGCTTTAATGTAATGAGCGCGCGGTTACGGTAGCCGAAGCGCTGTAAAATATATTCTAAAAACGTCACAGCAATCGCAATGACACAATAAAATGTAAACCAATATAAACTAAACATCGCTAGCCTCCTTTCGTTCATTGTAAAAAAACATGCATCAAGTCACAAGTGAATCGCCAGCAAAAAGGTGTATAATGAATGGCAGAAAACGAGGTGTTCGCTATGTTAATGCGTTTAAATGGATGGCTTCAAAAAATGATGCCCATTTTTACACCGCTTAGCTTAGTAATCGGTGTATTGCTAGACAGTTGGATGATTCCACTTTTATTTTTAGTGCCGTGGCTTTTTGCATTCATGACGTTTGCTGGAAGCTTGTCGATGAATTTCGCAGCGTTTAAAAGCTTTAAGCGCTACAGCGTGATCATTATCGTAACGATTGCTTTTTTACATATAGCGATGCCACTTTGGGCGTATGCGGTTGCGGAAATATTATTTAACGATCCACTTTACACGCTCGGCTTCGTACTTGCCGTTGCAGTTCCAACAGGGGTCACAAGCTTCATATGGGCAGCTGTGACGCGTGGCAATTTAGCGTTATGCTTATCGATTATTTTAATTGATACGATGCTATCGCCGCTTGTTATGCCAGCCATTATCCATATTGTAGCAGGGGATGCGATTCATGTAGATTTAAAGCCAATGATGCTCGACTTATTTTTAATGGTTGTGTTGCCATCGATTCTCGGTGTTCTTGTGAATGAATGGACACATGTGCGCGTTAGCAAAACATTATCGGCAACGCTTGCACCATTTTCGAAAATTTGTTTATTTTTAATCGTGATGATCAACAGCAGTGCGATTGCGCCGTATGTGGAGCATATTACGTGGGAGCTAGCTGCCATCATTGCGGTCGTTTTTATTTTAGCATTGTCTGGCTATGCGATTTGTTATATCGTTGGGAAACTCATTTGGAAAGACCACGATTTAGTGACGACGTTTGTGTTTACAGGAGGTATGCGCAATATTTCAGCAGGTGTTGTACTAGCGACGACGTATTTCCCGGGGAAGGTCGTCATGCCGGTTGTGTTTGGCATGCTGTTTCAACAAATATTGGCCTCTCAGTTTCATCGCCTGTTGATGCGCAATGAGCGAGCCGCGTAAAAAAATGGCGAAGACAAATGTCTCCGCCATTTTTTATTGCATCGCAACGTGTAAAATATTTTTTGCTTCAACGCGTGTCATGAATTCACGTAAGCGCGCTTCATCAACGAGTAAACCGACGCGCACGTACCCTTCGCCATATTCGCCAAAGCCATTGCCAGCAGCGACAGCGACGTCACATTCACGCAGCAGCACGTCCGCAAATTGCTCGCTCGTATAGCCTTTGGGAACGCGTAACCAAGCAAAAAATGAGCCAGCTGGAGCTGTAATCTCCCAGCCGATGCGATGTGCTTCCTCGACAAGGATGTTGCGACGACGCTCATATAGATCGCTTAGTGCATCCATTTCATGCAATTCCTTCGTTAATGCCGCCACACCTGCGTGCTGAATAGCAGGGAAGATGCTGCAAAATAGGTGATCTTGAATTAAGTTAATCGCAGCAATGATATCTTTATTCCCAACCGCAAAGCCAATGCGCCAGCCTGCCATGTTAAATGATTTAGAGAGTGTGTACATTTCAACACCGACGTCCTTTGCGCCCTCCGCTTGTAGGAAGCTGATAGGCTTTTGTCCATCAAAGCCGATCGCCCCGTACGCAAAGTCATGCGAAACGACAATGCCATGCTCCTTCGCAAGTGCGACCGTTTCATTGAAAAAGTCGAGCGTGGCAGTTGCACCTGTTGGATTGTTTGGGTAGTTTAAATACATAAGCTTTGCTTGTGCAAGCGTCTGCGCATCAAGCGTTGAATAGTCTGGTAAAAAGTCATTGTCAGCAGTAAGAGGCATCGTTGCCATTTTGGCGCCGGCTAACACAACACCCGATAAATAATCAGGATAGCCTGGGTCAGGAAGCAGCATGACGTCCCCTTCATTCAAAAGCGCCATTGGTAGTTCAACGAGCCCAATCTTCGTGCCGCCTAAAATAGCGACCTCTGTTTGTGGATCAATATCGACGTTGTATGTGCGCTTATAAAAATCGGCTGCAGCAACGCGCAGTTGTTCAATGCCACGGAACGGTGAATATTTATGGGTTTGTGGATTTTCAGCTGCTTGTTGCAGCGCTTCAATGATGTGCTGTGGTGTCGGTTGGTCAGGATTGCCTTGTCCTAAATTAATAACGTCGCGCCCTTCGGCAATAGCGGCATTTACTTTTTGTACAAGTGCGGCGAAAAATTGTTCAGGTAGTTGTTGTAGTTTTCGTGAAAATTCCATGCGTTTTCCTCTTTTTCCGAATATAATGAAAATAATAAAGTTAATGATAGTATTTTTTGAAAAAAAAGTCTAGGTGGTGCACAACATGAAAATTGGATGTATTCAAATGAATATGCGTTTTGGCAAAGTGGAAGAAAATTTTGAGCGTGCAGAAGCGCTTATTCGCGAAGCGGCACAAGGTGGCGCAGAAATTATTGTTTTACCGGAAATGTGGAACTCAGGCTATGCGTTAGAAAAGTTAGATGTGTTAGCAGATGAACATGGTGA
Source organism: Caryophanon sp. (assembly GCA_018384745.1). Classification (GTDB taxonomy): domain Bacteria; phylum Bacillota; class Bacilli; order Bacillales_A; family Planococcaceae; genus Caryophanon. Next base: position 18,831 of record JAHAYH010000007.1, read on the forward strand.
ACGTACGCAAGCTTTTTTAGCAAAGCTTTCACATGAGCTTGGTGTACATATTGTAGGTGGCTCTGTTTCAACGAAGGAGCAAGACGGTTTTTATAACACGATGTATACGTACAATAAAGACGGCGAAAAAGTTGGGGAATACAACAAAGTACATTTATTCCGCCTAATGGATGAGCATTTACATTTGCAAGCGGGTAGCGACATGAATCGATTCCAACTTGGCGAACTTGAAGCAGCGGGCGTTATTTGCTACGACATTCGCTTCCCAGAATGGTTGCGTGCTCATGCGCTTGCAGGTGCGAAAGTAATTTTCGTCTCTGCTCAGTGGCCAACACCGCGCGTCGATCATTGGAAAACGTTATTACAAGCACGTGCCATTGAAAATCAATGTTTCATTATTGCCGTGAACCGCATTGCGAACAAAAAGGAAAACTTCAACGGACAGTCGATGATTATTGAGCCGTGGGGAGACGTGTTATGGGTAGGTGGCGATGAGGAAGAGTTAGCGATTGTAGATGTCGATTTCTCCGTTGTCGATGAAATTCGCACGCGTATTCCGGTTTATGAAGATCGTCGTCCAAGCTTATATGAAGGCGTTGTCACGACAAAATAAACGTGAAAGGTCAAAAAGAGCATTCGTGCCTTTTTGACCTTTTTATTTCTACTATTTTCCATATTGCATTATAATAAATGGAAGGGGTGATGATATGCACGGAGCAACAATTTTTATTGATTTTGAATTTCAAGTGGAGCGAGGCATGCCACTAAAGCTCATTGAAATTGGCGCAGTACGTATACATAACGGCGAGGTGGCAACGTTTAGCTCGCTCGTTCGACAAAAGGGGATTCAAGCAGAGGTGCTAACATTGACTGGTATTGAGCGCGAGCAATTGCAGCAAGCACCGTTATATAAAGACGTATCAGAGCAATTTCTTCAATTTGTTGGAGAACAGCCGACGTTCGTTTTCTTTAGCTCACAAGATCGTGAAATTTTTTATGCCAATCGCTTTTGGCAGCCACTGCTTATGACAAGTAAATTCATTGATTATCAAGAAAAGTTAATGGTGCATTTTAATGAGTTGCGAAAACCGTCGCTTTCGACATTGCTAGAGCGCTTTCAGTTACCAAGCAATGTGCAACATCGCGCCTTAAGTGATGCGCAGGCATTAATGGAGCTGTACGAAGCATCTAACGGGGATGAACTGCTTCGTACGCAGCAAACGACGACGATCTTTGCACCGTTCGTTCGACGCTCGATGAAACAGCGAGAGGAACATGTGACGATTACAATATATGAATACAATATTGCGACAAAGCAGCGTCACACGCATGAATGGCAATTTACAGTGCCGCAGCAAGAAATTGAAGTACTCGTCAATACAGCACATAGCGGCCTTTTAAGCACGATGCAAACGACGACCGTTGAAAAACAGCTTATTTATGGACGCAATGAACAAAGCGATGCAACACTGTCACAAATTAATGAACTGATTGCCGGCGCGCTGTTGTTTGCACCGACAGAGCGCTGCGGCTTAGTCAATGTGTTTTTAGATTATGGCATGACAATGAATAAATGTTTAATCGTTCCGTACTTTATTGTAGAAGGTTCTATTTATAATAAAGAGCAAACGGATCGATTATTAAAAGTGTTTAAAGCAGTACGACAAGGTGGATCGCCGACCTATGCGACGATGTTTGATGTCTTCACGATGCATGATCGAGAAATTACATCGTATTTACGACAAACGGCCGTTCTCGAATAACGGGATGAAAGCATTAGCAGCCAGGGAGCTCTAATGCTTTTTATTTTTAACTGAAAATTCCGCTTATTAAACTTTCAGATAATAGAAGTTGTCTTTTTCTGAAGAACAAATTATAATCAAACGTAAATAAAGGTTGATATATCAGTGTTTAAGTGTATTTTTACAGAGGACATATGTATTATCGTTGAGGAGGTAGTAAAATGGAAAAAATTATTGTTACAGGTGCGCTCGGTCAAATTGGCTCTGAATTAGTGGGGAAATTACGCAGCATGTATGGTGAGGAAAATGTATTAGCAACAGATATTCGTAAAGTAAGTGAACAAGCAGGTCCATTTGAAATATTGGATGTGACAGATGCACAGCGCATGCACGATTTAGCAAAAGATTTTAACGCGGACACGATGATTCACATGGCGGCTTTATTGTCTGCAACGGCTGAGAAAAATCCATTGTTTGCGTGGAATTTAAATATGGGTGGCTTAATGAATGCTTTAGAAGTGTCACGTGAGCTAAATTTACAATTTTTCACGCCAAGTTCAATCGGGGCATTTGGACCATCAACACCGAAAGACAATACCCCACAAGATACTTTACAAAGACCTACGACGATGTATGGTGTGAACAAAGTAGCGGGTGAGCTTTTATGCGACTATTATCATACTAGATTTGGTCTAGATACACGTGGCGTACGTTTCCCAGGGTTAATTTCATATGTGACGCCTCCTGGTGGTGGGACGACGGATTATGCGGTCGATATTTATTACAAAGCGATCACCGAAGGAACATATACATCGTACATCGCGGAAGGCACATATATGGATATGATGTACATGCCAGATGCGCTACAAGCGATCATTGATTTAATGGAAGCAGACGGCAGTAAATTGATTCATCGCAACGCGTTCAATATTTCAGCGATGAGTTTCGAACCGTCACAAATTGCGGCGGAAATTCAAAAGCATATTCCACATTTCACAATGAACTATGACGTAGATCCGATGCGTCAAGCCATTGCGAATAGCTGGCCAAATGCGATTGATTCTAGTGCGGCAGTTAAAGAATGGAATTTTAATGCGAAATTTGACCTTTCATCAATGACGATTGATATGCTCGATAAATTAATGAAAAAATTAAATTCAAAAGCAATCTCATAACATGAAACACAATTAAATGTTAAAAAGCGCCGTTTACAGCAGAAAAATAGCCTGATTAGTTCTAAAGTCTTTTGTTACTTGAACGTAATTTCTTTCGCCTCTTAGAGACTATTGTATCTTTTTAAAAAAATAGGTAAAATAGTCTAGTTTGTTTGTTATAATGAATAAAAAGGATGACGGGAGAGGTGAATGCAAAATGAAACGAATGAAAACGATTGGGCGAATTGCTGCATTTACAATGATGCTCGCTGTGTTTCCGAACGTAACATCAGCAGCCTCATTTACAGATGTATCATCAAATCACGGTGCAAAAAAGGAAATTGAGTTCCTTGTCGATCAAGGTGTTATTAAAGGATTCCAAGATGGAACATTTAAGCCACAACAACAAGTAACGAAAGCAAATGTCGCGACGATGTTAGCTCGTGCTTTAAAATTAAATACATCAACTGTAAAAAACACAAACTTAATGGACGTACCAGCAACGCATGGTTCATATAAAGAAATCGCCGCAGTTGTAAACGCGGGCATTATGCCGATTGATCAAGCAACGGGTGAATTTAAACCGTACGAAGCGATTACACGTGGAGAAATGGCACGCGCTTTAACACACGCATTCAATTTACAAGGGAATGGTGGCACATCATTTCGCGATGTAACAGCGGACTATTGGGGATACAAATACATCGATGCTTTAGCCGCAAATGGCATTACAGTAGGCTTTGAGGATGGTACATTCCGTCCAGCGGCGTCATTAACACGCGCACAATTTTCAAGTTTCTTAGCGCGTGCACTGGATTCATCGTTTGTGAAAAAGGACACAGTCGCGTCAACAGTTTCCACTATTAATACAGTGTCAGCATCAAAAAAGCCTGCTGAAACAGTAGACTTTAACTTAAATGAAAACTACGTGTACACATATTCAGCACGTACATTTGAAGGTGCAGAGCATTGGCATAATGAAGACATTCAAGCAGTCGGAACAGATCACGATGGCTGGGTGAAGTGGGAAAAAGAAATTAAAGGAAAAGCAAAGCAAGTATTCCAAACACGTAACACTGAAAAAAGCTTTGAATATACATTACCGCAGCAAGGCAATGCAAGTGGTGGACATGTATACAAAATTCCATACAATAAAGCAGTAGGCGACACGTGGACGGAAAAAGGGATTCAATATAAGCTTATTGAGATTAAAGGTTCCTACACAATTGATGCAGGTAAATTCAAAAACGTTTATGTCATTGAATCAATTGAAAACAATAAAAAAGTGCAAACGTACTACGCAAATGGCTACGGTGAAATTGTGAAATTTTCAGCGGACGGTCAAGTACAGCGCGAATTAATTCGCATACGTTTAGCGCGTTAATGATGTAAAAAACACCAATCGCTTTTTAGGCAATTGGTGTTTTTGTTTGAACAAATAAATGAATAACCGCGCATCATGCTATATAACGATGCGCGGTTTTATTTTATGAAGAAATCGTTGTTTTTGAAGCAGCAACGAGCGCTTCAATTGTAGCCCAATCATCGCGTGTAAGTGCATCGACAATTTTACTGCCGACGATGACACCGTTGCTAATGGCGCTAAGCGACTGTACTTGTTCCGGTGTTGAAATGCCAAAGCCTGCTAAAATTGGCTTATCGGTATAGCTTGCAAGCTGCGCGAAATGGTCTGCTAGCTGTTGCTCAAACGCTTGACGTGCACCGGTAATGCCGTTAACCGTTACGGCATACACAAATCCTTCGCTTGCAGCCGTCAGCTTTTGAATGCGTTCAGCTGAGCTTGTGAGTGAGACAAGCTGCACTAAGTCAATGCCCGCAAAGCGAAGTGCATCGTGAATAATACCACTTTCTTCTAGCGGCATATCGGGTACGATGACCCCTTCAATCCCCGCTTCCTTTGCATCGATAGCAAAAAGCTCAACACCGTACGCTAAAATCGGATTTAAATACGTCATCGCCACAAGCGGTACGGTAATGTCTTCGCGGAATGAAGCGAGCTCATGGAGCACTGTGCGAAGCGTAGCGCCTTCTTTTAATGCGCGATATCCGGCCTCTTCAATCGTTGGCCCATCCGCAACAGGGTCGGTAAACGGAATGCCAACTTCAATCGCTGTTACACCGAGCTCCTGCAAGCGTAAAATAGTCGGACGTAGCGTGTGTAACCCACCATCGCCAGCCATAATGTATGGCACAAATGCTTTATGACCTGCTGCGTTCACCGCTTCAAATGCGTTCGTTAATGCGCTCATTGCTCGCCACCTCCTAATGCTTCAATTAATGTATGCACATCTTTATCGCCGCGACCTGATAAGCAAACGACAATAATTTCTTCAGCTGACATCTCCTTCGCAAGCTTTGCTGTATAGGCGATCGCATGTGCACTTTCTAACGCTGGTAAAATACCTTCTGTTTGGCAAAGTAATTTCACCCCTTCAAGTGCTTCAGCGTCGGTAATATGCGGATAGTGTACACGTCCGATATCGGCTAAATAGCAATGCTCTGGTCCGACACCCGGATAGTCAAGTCCTGCAGAAATCGAGTGTGCTTCTTGAATAAAGCCGTTTTCATCTTGTAATAAATACATGAGTGCGCCGTGTAGCACACCGACTTTACCATCATGAATGGCCGCTGCGTGCTGTTGTGTATCGACACCGCTACCAGCTGCCTCAACGCCGTACATTGCAACTTCTTCATGTTGCACGAACGGATAAAACATGCCAATCGCATTACTGCCACCGCCAACACAAGCAACGACCGCATTTGGTAGGCGTTGCTCTTTTTCAACAATTTGTGCTTTCGTCTCGTCTCCAATAATGCGCTGGAAATCGCGCACGATCAATGGGAATGGGTGAGGACCAAGTGCCGAGCCTAAAATGTAATGCGTATCGTCAATATGTGTTACCCAGTAACGAAGCGCTTCATTTACTGCATCTTTTAATGTAGCGGAACCTTTTTCAACAGGGATGACTTTTGTGCCAAGCAGCTCCATACGGAATACGTTTAACTGCTGGCGACGTACATCTTCAGCCCCCATAAACACAACGCATTCTAAGTTGAGAAGCGCACATGCCGTCGCGGTTGCGACACCGTGTTGCCCAGCGCCTGTTTCTGCGACAATTTTCTTTTTGCCCATCCGTTTTGCGAGCAATGCTTGACCGATCGCGTTATTAATTTTATGGGCACCTGTATGGTTTAAATCTTCACGTTTTAAATAAATTTTTGCACCGCCTAATGCGTTCGTTAAACCTTCCGCGTAATAGAGCGGTGTTTCACGTCCAACATATTCCGTTAAGTAATAGCGAAGCTCTTGTTGGAACGCATCGTCCTGCTTTGCATCGTCGTAAGCTGCTTCAAGTTCCTGTAATGCGGTCATTAACGTCTCAGGAACGAACTGTCCACCGAAGCGACCGTAATAGCCTTTTTTGTCTGTCGTTGTCATACATTTGCTCCTTTTGCAGCCTGTAAAAAGGCGCGAATTTTTGTTGAATCCTTCACTTTGTTCGTTTCGACACCGCTCGAGACGTCGATGCCAACAGGTCGTACGTCACAAATGGCATCACGCACGTTGTCTACATGTAAGCCACCTGCTAATAGTACGTTGTTCATATGAATGCCAGCGTCCTTTAACAACGTCCAGTTAAAGACGTGACCGCTACCACCGCGAAAATCTGTGCCAGGTGCATCGAATAAATAATAATCAACGTTGTACGTCGCTGCTTGTGCTACATCATCAGCACTGCGAACCGAGAATGCTTTAATGGCAGGATAGCCGACTGCATCAATGACGCTTTGTGGTTCATCGCCGTGAAACTGCACATAATCAAGCGGTACAGCTGCTGCAATATGACGCATGCGCGCAACCGTTTCATTGACGAACACACCGACTTTCTTCACGTGCGGTGGAATATGTTTGGCCAGTGCGGCTGCTTGTTCGACTGTTACTTCACGTCTGCTCGGGGCAAAGACGAAGCCGATGAAATCCGCACCGTTCTCAACTGCTGCTTCAACGTGCTCAGGCGTCATTAAGCCACAAATTTTCACAAGTGTCATAACGTCACCCCAAGTGGTACGCGCAATGAGCGAATGGCCGATTGCACCGAGTCACTTTTCATCAACGATTCGCCAACGAGCACGGCGCGTGCACCTGCTTTTGCAACGCGTGCCGCATGTTCGCTCGTCCAAATGCCGCTTTCGCTAATGAAGACGCGCTCCTCGTCGAATGGGAATGCTTGAGCAATGGCCTCTGTATGTGCTAAATCAATCGAAAAATCATGTAAATTACGGTTGTTAACGCCAATAATTTTTGCACCGATTGCCAGTGCACGCTGTAATTCTTCGATGTTATGCGTTTCAACGAGTACATCGAGTGAATGGCTTGTCGCATAACGATGGAGACGATCAAGCTGCTCCTCGTCTAACGCTGCGACAATTAATAACACAACCGAAGCGCCTGCTGCTTTTGCGTAATCAATTTGCACTTCATCAATGACGAAATCTTTACAAAGAAGCGGGATATCAATGGCATTAGCAACGTCTTTTAAATCGGTAAATGAGCCTTTAAAAAAGTTTGCATCGGTTAATACGGATACGCATGCAGCGCCTGCTTGTTCGTACGCAAGTGCCTGTGCAACTGGGTTTGCCCCTTCCGCGATCAGTCCTTTTGATGGGGAAGCGCGCTTCATTTCTGCGATGACGTGTAAATGCGTGCTGTTACGAAGTGTATGAAATAGCGATGGACGCTCCTTTTTTGTCGCTACTTCGCTCGGTGCGTGCTGTTTAAATGCGGCTACCTCAATTTCTTTTTGCGCTAAAATGGTCGTCAAAATCGTCATGAATGAGCACCTTCTTTTTTAATTTTTTCACTAAATGCAATGACTGCTTCAAGCTTTTGCTTTGCACGTCCTGATAAAATGCTATCGCGTGCCAGATCGACACCTTCTTTTACACTCGCTGCAAGTCCGTAAGCAAAGAAGCCAATACCGCTATTGAGCAGCACCGTATCAAAATACGGCGATTGCTTGCCATCGAGTAAGTCGCGTAAAATTTGTGCGTTTTCAATCGCATCACCACCGCGAATTGCTTCAAGTGGCATTTCTGTTAAGCCAGCATCTTCCGCGCGCAGTGCAAATGGAATTAAATCATCATGGTCAACAAGCACGAACGTATTTTGCCCTTCAAGTGACGCTTCATCCATACCGCGCGTCCCTGATACAACAATGGCGCGTTCACGACCAAGCATTTGGAGCACTGACGCATATTCCATGACGAAGTTCGGGCGATTAATGCCGACAAACTGTGTTTTTAGCGGCACTGGGTTTGTCAGTGGGCCAACTAAGTTAAAGATCGTCGGCTTGCCGATCGAACGTCGAATTTCACCAAGACGCTTTAGTTTTGGGTGTACATTTGGTGCATATAAAAATGCAATGCCTTCTTGTTCAAGCAGCGTCAATGTTTCGTCAATCGTTGCAAACGTATGAATGCCAAGTGCTTCTAATACGTCGGAGCTACCCGACTTGGACGAAATTTTACGGTTGCCGTGCTTGGCAATGGGAATGCCACCACCAGCGAGAACGAATGCAGATGTCGTACTAATGTTAAACGTTTCAAGCCCGTCGCCACCTGTGCCGCAGTTATCAATGTAAATGCCAGCCGGTGCGTCTACTTGTAACGCATATGATTTCATGACCGTTGCAAGTGCTGCCACTTCATGGGCGGTTTCACCTTTTTCAGAAAGGGCGATTAAAAACGTAGCAATATCATCAGCAGGGGTTGTTTCATGAAATAAAAGCTCGGCTGCTTGTAGCATGTCATCAAATAGTAAATGTCCATCTTGTTGTACCGTGTCGATATAGTGCTGTAACGTCATTGTGCCACCTCCGTTTGTTGTGTATGCGCTGTAAATGTCGCGTCAAAAGCGTTTGTGAAATCAAGCTGTCCATTAAACCCAATGTAGCCAACTGCATTGTGTACATGCTGCTGCAACGTGCATGTCGTTAACGCATCAATTGGGTGCAATACAGGGGATAACTCCGCTTGTAAAACACTATGCAAATGAATGGCATCAAAGCTTTGAAGAGCAGCGGTATGCTTGACAAGCTGAATCGAAGCGGCGTTGCTTACGCTCTTTAGCTGCTCGGTACGCAAATGAATTTCGTCTTCGTGCGCTTTGGCCGTTTGCTCATTTTGGCGTAAGTCTTGAATGAGCACCGCGTTTTCACGGTAGCTTGCGCCTTTTGCGATGGCACCAGTAATGACATGTGTATGAATATGTTGCTGTTGTACGTTAATGAAGCTTTCAGGTGCTGTGCCAAACACTGTCTCGTTTTGAAATTCCATATAGTATAAATACGATGAAGGCTTTTCCTTTCGCAGCGTACGGTATTGCTCGAACGTGTCGCGATGCTCGAACGTTTCACCTGTTGTTAGCTGTGCCACAAGTGCATCGATGTTTGGCGTCACCGTTTCTGCGTCGATATTTGTATGGATGATCGTCACCATATCGGTCATATGGTCAAAGACGATGACCGTTTCATAAATGTGAAACTGCACGCTCGGCTGTGGATCGTGCTGAATGAATCCAACGGCGCCCCCTGAAAACGGGAAATCCGTCACGTTGGAAATGCGCGGCATTAAGCGTTTTAGCAACACATGTAAGTTGCCTTCGTGCGTGTATGTTTTGTTCGTGGCGCGCACGTATTCCGTTAAACGCTCGCCGCGTCCGCTATATGTTTTCCGTGGATTGCTGCCAATAAATGAGTAGCGTCCACTATGCTCATGCTTCACGGAGCTTTCCAATAAAAATTTTTCGCTTCCTTGCAAGCGACGAAATAACAAAATCGGTGTTAAAGAGTCGCCATTAAATGTATGAATCGTCGTGCGTGAACTACGTTTTTCCATGAAACTTCACTCCTTTGAAATAAAAAAACGCCCTGCTACATGTTGTTACACATGTAGAGGACGATTGTTACCGCGTTGCCACCTCAAATTAGAAGTATTCACTACTTCTCATCTCAAGTTCCCTTATAACGTAGGGAAGCCGTCTGGTATTAACAGCTCTCATAAGTCCATTCGTATAAACGGTATACTAGTTTTCACCAGCCACTAGTTCTCTAACAATACGACGTTTATAGTACTACTCTTATGTCATCAATTTCTCAACTATGCTCTGCTCAACTTTTCTCCGCTCAACTTTTCTCCGCTATCCGTACGAAAAGTTAATTTTGATTGTAGAGGAAAAAGAACTAAAAGTCAATATTTTCAGAAAATGTACATTATATTAATGGTAATTACACACCAACGATAAAATTACTGTTTTTACGAAAAGAAAATTGCTTGATGTAGCTATATTTTGTATAATTAAAAAAGAATATTAGAAAAATATTCTAAAAAGGGGAATTTTGGATAAGGGAGGAATGCGCAATGATGGATACACAGTTAGTATTAACATCATTTTTCACGCGAGCGGAAACATACTTTTCGCACAAAAAAATTATTTCACGAACAAGTGATACAGTGACGCACGAGCTTACATATGGGGAATGGGCAAAGCGTACACGTCGACTAGCAAGTGCATTAACGAAGCTAGGCATGAAAAAGGGGACAAAAATTGGTTCATTCGCATGGAACCAGCATCGTCATTTAGAGGCGTATTTCGCTGTGCCATGTACAGGTGCCATTTTACATATGGTGAACATTCGCTTATCCGAGGAGCATTTAATTTATATTATTAACCATGCAGAAGATGAAGTGTTGTTGATCGATGTCGATTTAGTTCCGTTAATTGAAGCAATTCAAGACAAGTTAACGACGGTGAAACACTACATTATTATGACCGATGATGCGTTAGCGGAAACGACATTACCGAATGCTTTATCCTATGAAGAGCTGTTAGCGGAAGCGGATGAAAACTTCGAATTCCCAACAGATTTAGATGAAAACTTACCAGCAGGTATGTGCTACACGTCTGCGACAACGGGGAATCCTAAAGGCGTTGTGTATACGCATCGCGGGTTATATTTACATAGCTTAATGCAAGCAGCGACGGATTCGATGGGCATTTGCGAGCGCGACGCCGTATTGCCAATCGTGCCGATGTTCCACGTAAACGCATGGGGCTTACCATTTACAAGCGTAAATGTTGGCGCAACGCTTGTCTTACCTGGGCCGCAGTTTACGACGAACTTAATTGTCGATTTAATTGAGCAATACCGCGTAACAGTTACAGCAGGTGTACCGACAATTTGGCTTGGCGTGCAGCAAATTCTTGAAAAAGAGACGCGCGACATGTCATCATTACGCGCCATTTTTGCAGGCGGCTCTGCATCACCAAAAGGCTTAATTCGTGCCTTTGAACAGAAGTTTAACATTCCGTACAACATCGCATACGGCATGACCGAAACGACACCGATTGTTTCGTTATCGAAAAAGCAATCGTGGATGGATGATTATTCACAAGAAGAGCTAGAAGAAGCATTATCAGCACAAGGTATGACGGTATGCGGCGTTGAATCGAGCATCGTCAATGAAGAAGGCGAAGTGCCGTGGGACGGTGAAACGATGGGCGAGCTGCGTCTACGTGGTCCTTGGATTTCGCATGAATATTATAACGATGAGCGTACAGCAGATGTGTACCGTGACGGTTGGTTATATACAGGTGATATTGCAGTTCGTACAAAAGATGGCTTCATTAAAATTACAGACCGCACGAAAGATTTAATTAAATCTGGTGGTGAGTGGATTTCATCAGTAGACCTTGAAAATGCACTGATGTCATACGACGGTATTTTTGAAGCAGCCGTTATTGCCGTGCCGCATGTACGTTGGCAAGAACGCCCGCTGGCATGTGTTGTGCTACATGAAGGGGCAAATGTTTCAAAGGAAGACATTTTAACGTACTTAGGCACGCAATTTGCAAAGTGGTGGGTACCAGACGATGTGGTGTTCTTAAAAGAAATTCCGAAAACATCGGTAGGGAAATTTTTAAAGGCGAAGCTGCGTGATGAAGTAAACGACATTTATCCATTACAAGTGTAAATAAAAATGACAGAGTAGGATCGCTCCTCTCTGTCATTTTCGTTATTTCATTAGCTTTTGAAATTGTAAACGTTTATTTAACGTGTGCATAATTGGTGCACCAATTGCGAGCACAACGAATTCACCGACTGCTAAATATAGCCACGTTTCAAAGAACGGCAGCTCAAGTACGAGGTTTAACTCATACGCAATAATAAACATTGTCGTCGTAAATAATAGGGAGTTGATGAGTAAACGTGCCCAAATATTTTTGACGAATTTAAAGATTAATAAGGCAATGCAAAACGTAATGATTGTATGCCCAACGCCGAAAATTAAATCAGCCACACCTAAGCTTGAAAATAGCCAGTTTGAAATAAAGACGCCGATCACAACGCCGACACCGTATTTCGGGCTAAAGACGATCAGGTGGTTAAACATTTCGGAAAAGCGGAATTGTACCGGTCCGAAAGAAAGTGGTGCTAGCAGCATCGTAATGGCGATATAAAGCGCCGCGATAATACCACTAACCGCTAAAAATTTTGTGTTCATATGAAATTCTCCTTAGTTTTTTTTCGTGGGATGGTTACGAACCACGGTGAATACACACAAGAATTTATTGTAATCGACAACACGTCTGACGTCAAATGAATCACAAAAATGCCACATTCGTCATTTATAAATTGGAAATTTCAGAATTTTGTTGACTGTTTGAAAATTCGGTATTAATATAAACGTTATCTTACAACAATTTAGCGCTTCAACGTGATAAAAGGGGGAGAACGGCATATGAAAACAAAAAATTGGTTGCTGATGATGATGCTACTTGCTGTCATGGCAGTATTAGCAGCATGTTCAGGCGGAGACGAAACAGCCGATGATGCAGAGGATGATTCAGCTGCAACAGCAGACGGCGATACGTACAAAATTGGCATTACCCAAATTGTAGAACACCCATCATTAGATGCAGCACGCGAAGGCTTTAAAGCAGCATTACAAGAAGCGGGCATTAACGCAACGTACGACGAGCAGCTTGCACAAGGGGACAACAGCTTAAATACAACGATTGCCCAAAACTTAGTAAACAGCGATGTTGACTTAATTTTTGCAAACTCAACACCATCTGCACAAGCAGCGTTAGCACAAACGACGGAGACGCCGATCATTTTCACATCTGTAACAGATGCGGTTGCAGCACAGCTTATTCAATCAATGGAGCAGCCTGGTGGTAACGTAACAGGTACGATTGATTTACATCCAGAAACAATCGACAAAACGCTTGCATTCATTCAAGAGCTTGGCGTGAAAAATGTTGGGATGGTGTATAACGCAGGGGAGCAAAACTCTGTAGAGCAAGTGAAGCAAGTGAAGGAAAAAGCAGCGGCACTTGGCTTAAGCGTTCAAGAAGCATCTGTTTCAACGTCAGCAGAAGTAAAACAAGCAGCAGAATCATTAGTCGGAAAAGTGGAAGGGTTCTACATCATTACAGATAACACAGTTGTATCAGCTTTAGAATCTGTCATCGACGTAGCAAATGCGAATAAGTTACCGTTAGTTGTTGGTGAGCTTGACTCAGTAGCGCGTGGTGGCTTAGCAGCATACGGCTTTGAATATTATGATATCGGCTTTGAAGCGGGACAAATGGCTGTGAAAATTTTAAAAGGTGAAGCAACGCCAGCAGATTTACCAGCACAGTATCCGCAAAACTTAAAATTAGTCATCAATAAAGAAACAGCAGATACGTTAGGATTAGACATTCAAGATTCTTGGGGCGCGGAGCTTTTAGAATAGCGAGAGGGGGCAGTTCTGTGAAGTGAGCAGAGCTGTCTTTCTTTGTTCAAGCAATCATTAAAGGAGGAACATTATGTTTACAGCAATTTTCGGTTCGGTGGAGCTTGGTATTATTTATGCGGTAATGGCGCTTGGTGTATACATTACGTTTCGTATTTTAGACTTTCCAGATTTAACGGTAGACGGTAGCTTCGTCACAGGTGCAGCGGTCGCCGCATCGATGGTAACGCTCGGCTACAATCCACTAGTCGCAACCGCTGTGGCAATTGTCGCAGGTTTTATCGCAGGATGCTGTACGGGCTTACTGCATACGAAAGGAAAAATTAACGCATTATTATCAGGGATTTTAATGATGATTGCGCTATATTCGATTAACTTACGTATTATGGGGACGACGACAGAAGCGGCCACGCGTCCGAACATTCCACTGCTTAACACGGAGTCGATTTACTCGATGTTTGGCACATGGTGGACGACGCTACCGATTGATGACAGCTTAAAAAATATGTTAAGCAACGTCGTAACAGGTGCTGTGCCATCAACGTTTGGCACAATCGTTTTATTAGCGGCTATCACACTGATCATTAAGTTCATCGTCGATTGGTTTTTAAAAACGGAGCTAGGGTTAGCGATTCGTGCAACGGGCGATAATAAGCGCATGATTCGTAGCTTTTCTGCCAATACCGACAACTACATTATTTTAGGGCTAGGGTTATCGAATGCACTAGTGGCGTTTTCAGGAGCGCTTGTTGCACAATATTCAAAAGCAGCGGATGTGAGCATGGGTGTCGGGATGATCGTCATCGGTTTAGCGTCAGTCATTATTGGTGAAGCGATCTTTGGCACAAAGACGATTGTGCGCACGACATTAGCGGTTGTATTTGGCGCGATCATTTACCGCATTGTATTAGCAATTGCACTGCGCATTGAATGGTTAGATGCAGCGGACTTAAAATTAATTACGGCATTGATCGTCATTTTAGCGCTTATTTTACCGCAAATTTTCAGCAAGATGAAAGAGCGAAAACGAAAGGCAAAGCGCAAGGAGCAATTTGCCGCATCAGTAAGGGGTGACCACATTGCTTAAGCTCACAAACATTAATAAAGTATTTAACGAAGGAACACCGGATGAAAAGGTCGCACTTGGCGATATTAATTTACATTTAGCACCGGGCGATTTCGTCACAATTATCGGCAGTAACGGTGCGGGGAAATCAACGATGATGAACATGATCTCAGGCGCGTTAACACCGGATTTTGGCACGGTGCATATTGACGGCAAAAACGTCACAGCAGATGCCGAATATAAACGTGCACGCCACATCGGTCGCGTGTTCCAAGATCCGATGGCAGGTACGGCACCGTCGATGACAATTGAAGAAAACTTAGCGCTTGCATATAACCGTACGAAGCCACGTACGCTCGGCTTTGGCGTTAATAAAAAGAAAAAAGACATTTACCGCACAGCGCTTGAGATGCTGTCGTTAAACTTAGAAAATCGGTTAAATGCAAAAGTCGGCTTATTATCAGGCGGGGAACGTCAAGCGTTATCGCTACTCATGGCGACGTTTACGCAGCCGTCCATTTTACTGCTAGATGAACATACAGCAGCGCTTGACCCATCGCGTGCAGAGCTCATCACAAACATCACAAAACAGCTCGTTGAAAAGGACTCTTTAACGACGCTGATGGTGACGCACAACATGCAGCAAGCGCTCGACCTTGGCAACCGTCTCATTATGATGGATAAAGGGCAAATCATTTTAGAGGTCGGTCCAGAAGATAAGCCGAACTTAACAATTCCAGATTTAATGGCCGCATTTGAGAAAATTCGCGGGGAGAAAATGAACAGTGACCGCGCCTTATTAGGATAATGAAGCAGCGAACGAGAGCAATCTCGTCGCTGTTTTTTTATGTGGCATTTCGTAGTGAAGCGAGCCACTGCTTTGTTTGTGTAGGATGTGTCAAAATGATTGAGGTAATCGGTGTGGCGGCAAGTTTTTGCACAATATGTGGTTGTACGTCTTTTTTGTAGCGCATAATCCACTGCAAAAATTCGATGTCGAGCTTTTCGTTACAGCCGCTTGTCATATCTGGGCGCGTTTTGCCGACGTTTGTAATGTAGCGGCGTAATATGCGACGTATGCAAATATCAGTACGGTAGTCGAGAAAAATGATGCAATCGGCATACTGCATGCGAAGGTCAAGCGTCGAGTCAAAGTTACCGTCGATGATCCATGCGGGCTTTTGCAGCTCCGTTAGCATATTTGCGCGAAACAATGCGCGGTCTGTCGGTATCCAGTGAGGCTGCCAAAACAGCTGGTCTAAATGAATGAGCGGTAGCTTCGTCATGTCAGCCAACTGACGAGCAAGTGTCGATTTGCCAGCGCCGCTACAGCCAATAATTAAAATGCGTTTATAGCTCATCCTATTCCTCCTCCACGTCACGTAAAATAATGCGAGCTAGTGACGTATGTAAACGTTACTAGCTCGCATATGATTTATACTAACAGCGCAAATAATGTGCTGTCGTTGTTTACTTCTTTATACTCAAAGCCGTTTTCAGCCATGCGCTCAAGTAATCCAGCATAGTCGTCTGGATGCGTGACCTCGATGCCAACAAGGGCTGGACCGCTTTCTTTATTGTTTTTCTTCGTATACTCAAACGTCGTAATGTCGTCGTTTGGACCGAGCACCGACGTTAAAAACTGGCGCAATGCCCCTGAACGTTGTGGGAAGTTGACGATGAAGTAATAAAGCAGTCCTTCGTAAATGAGGGACTTTTCTTTAATTTCTTGCATGCGTCCGATATCGTTGTTGCCACCGCTAATGATGATGACAACCGTTTTTCCTTTAATGTCCTCTTTATAAAAATCAAGCGCTGCTACTGGCAATGCACCAGCAGGCTCTGCAACGATCGCATGTTTATTGTATAGCTCTAAAATCGTCGTACATACTTTTCCTTCTGGCACAGCAACAATATCATCTAAATATTGCTTACATACATTGTACGTGAAGTTCCCGACACGTTGGACCGCAGCGCCGTCTACGAACTTTTCGATATGCGGCAGCGTCACAGGTTCCTTTTGTGCAAATGCGGCTTTCATACTCGCAGCACCAGCAGGCTCGACACCGATTAAGTTTGTTTTCGGCGATAAGTTTTTCACATACGCGCCAACCCCTGACATTAAGCCGCCACCACCGATGCTACCGAACACGTAGTCAATCGGTGCTTCAATATCGTTCATAAACTCAACAGCAACCGTTCCTTGTCCTGCCATAACATCGACATCATCGAATGGGTGAATGAAAATTTTGCCGTGCTCATCGCAATATGTTTGTGCGGCTGTTGATGATTCATCAAACGTATCCCCAGCAAGTACAATTTCGACATATTCGCGCCCGAACATGCGCACTTGCGTAATTTTTTGCTTTGGCGTCGTTTTTGGCATGAAAATCGTCGCTTGAATTTGCAGGTGTGCACAAGCATATGCAACACCTTGTGCATGATTGCCAGCACTCGCACAAACGACACCGACTGGACGCGCCTCTTGCTCGATCTTTTTAATTTTATAATAAGCGCCGCGCAACTTGAATGAGCGCACGTGCTGTAAATCTTCACGCTTAAAATAAATATTAGCTCCGTAAACTTCCGATAAGTAATCGTTGCGTTGTAATGGTGTATGTGCCACAACATCCTTTAAAAAATGATGAGCAATGAGCACATTTTCCACTTGTAACGCTTTTGGTTCTGCAACTTCCATTGTTGATTCCTCCGCTTAACATAAAAATCGTGTTGCACTATTCTATCATATTTTCTTTGCAAATGATGAAAATATTTTGTTAATTCTAAAAATTGTGTACAAAAAAAGACGTGCGTACAATTTTAGTGGGGCGCAAATTGGATTTAATTAGGGGTAGCTTTTATAATAGTAGTAGCAGTAATTTTCTAACAATATGAAACTTTTTGCTAAATGCATCGTATGTAATAACGTAGCGCAACAAATTACACATGTAAGGGAGTTGTATATTCGTGGTAGTTAATTTACAAAAAGGCCAACGCATCGACTTAACAAAGGGCAATGCAGGCTTATCACGCTTACAGGTTGGCTTAGGCTGGGATCCTGTAGAGCAGAAAAAAAGCGGTGGATTTTTAGGTGGTTTATTCGGTGGTAGCGGTGGCGGTGCGAACGTTGACTGTGACGCATCCGTAATTATGCTGCAAAATGACCGTCTCGTAAACCAAGAGGACGTTGTATACTTCGGACGTAAAACGAGTGTTGACGGCTCAGTGAAACATTCAGGAGATAACTTAACAGGTGAAGGTGCTGGCGATGACGAAACAATCTTCGTGGAATTAAATGCGGTACCTGCACAATTTAATAAATTAGTATTCGTTGTAAACATTTATGAAGCAAAAAAACGCAATCAAGATTTCGGCATGATTCAAAACGCGTACATTCGCATTGTGAATCCAGCGAATAATGAAGAGCTTGTACGCTATAACTTAAGTGAAAACTACGGCGGGCAAACAGCGCTTATTACAGGTGAAATTTACCGCAGTGGTAGCGAATGGAAGTTCGGTGCAATCGGCACAGGAACGACAGATGACGGCTTAAGTGGCATTGTGAATCGTTACCGTTAAGAAAGCATTACCGCTTTTTAAGCGTACATTTTATATATTTAAAGGAGGAATTATTTCATGGTAGTATCATTATCAAAAGGTCAAAAGGTTGATTTAACAAAAACAAATCCAGGCTTAACGAAGGTACATATCGGTTTAGGCTGGGACACAAACAAATATGACGGCGGTCAAGATTTCGATTTAGACTCATCTGTATTTTTACTTGGCGACAACGGCAAAGTAACAGGACCAGAAGACTTCATTTTCTACAACAACACAACAGGCGGCAACGGTTCAGTTGTACACTCAGGTGACAACTTAACAGGCGATGGCGACGGTGATGATGAAGTTGTAATGATCGCATTAAACGACGTACCTGCAAACGTTCAACGCGTGACGTTTACAGTAACGATCCATGATGCAGAAGCACGCGGTCAAAACTTCGGGATGGTATCCAACTCATTTATCCGTGTTGTAAACGAAGCAAACGGTGAAGAGTTAATTCGCTACGACTTAGGCGAAGACTTCTCAATCGAAACAGCATTAGTTGTTGGTGAATTATACCGTCATAACGGCGAGTGGAAATTCTCAGCAATCGGTTCAGGTTACCAAGGCGGCTTAGCAGCATTATGTAACGATTTTGGCTTACAAGTAGGCTAATCAATACCGCATATACAACAACGAAAAATGTCTAGCAATTGCTTGGCATTTTTCTTTTACACATAAGGGGGCATTTTCATATGGCAATTCAGTTAAGTAAAGGTCAACGCATTGATTTAACAAAAAATGATCCATCGCTACAAAACATTTTAATCGGCTTAGGCTGGGACGTAAAAACGTTTGATGGCGGTCAAGATTTTGACTTAGATGCATCTGTATTTTTATTAGATGAATCGGGAAAATGCCGCAACGATTTAGATTTTATTTTTTATAACAACTTACAAAGTCAAGATGGCTCTGTGACGCACTTAGGCGACAACCGTACAGGTGAAGGGGATGGGGATGATGAGCAAGTAACAATTCAACTTTCTCGCGTGCCGCAGTCTGTACACCGCATTGCGATTACGGTAACGATTCACGATGCCGAACAGCGCAATCAAAACTTCGGACAAGTGGCAAATGCATTCGTGCGTTTAGTAAATCAAGATAATGACAATGAAGTGCTGCGCTTTGATTTAGGGGAGGACTTCTCAATCGAAACGGCTGTTGTGTTTTGTGAGTTATACCGTCACGGTGCAGATTGGAAATTCAACGCGATTGGTTCGGGCTATCAAGGTGGCTTAGCGGCACTTGTACGCGCATACGGACTTTCTGTGTAAATAGTTAAACGAAAAGGTGAGACGTGTGAACGGGTCACCTTTTTTCTTTTCACATCATGTTTGAGACAACACCTTTGTTGCCGTCAATAAAAGGAGATGAAGAGGCATGCTCGACCAAATATTTAGTACGTATACCTTGTTTTTTGATTGGAATCATTGGGTAGACGTATTATCCAACCCTGTTTCTTGGGGGTTAATTGCATCGCTTATTGTGATGGAAGGATTATTATCCGCTGACAATGCGCTTGTGCTGGCTGTGCTTGTGCAGCATTTGCCGGAAAAACAGCGCAAAAAAGCATTGCTTTACGGTTTGATCGGTGCGTACATTTTCCGTTTCATTTTCATCGGAATAGGTGTATACCTCGTGAAGTTTTGGTTTGTAAAGCTGTTTGGTGCGCTATATTTAGCGTGGATTTCACTTTCGTACTTCTTGAAAAAACAACAAGATGACGAGGCGAAAGAAATAAATAAGCAAGGCTTTCTTGTACGCACATTCGGTTTATTTTGGGGCACGGTCATTACCGTTGAATTAATGGACGTGGCGTTTTCCGTCGATTCGATTTTAGCCGCCTTCGCCATTTCAACAGAGGTGTGGGTGTTATTGATCGGTGGAATGCTCGGTATTTTAATGATGCGTACGATCGCAGGGTTCTTTGTGACGTTAATTGACAAAGTACCAGAAATGGAAACGACCGCCTTTATTTTAATCGGCATTATTGCCATTAAAATGTTTTTGAGCGTCTTCCATATTGAAATTTCACATTATGCATTTTTTGCCGTACTTCTCATTGCTTTTGCTGCAACATTTATCGTGCATTACATGCGGAAGCAGCGCGCATAATGAATTGAAAAGGGGGACTTACGTATGCGCTTTTTCTCATACAACGAAGAAAAGAATGATACGATTTTTTATAAGCAGCCGATGAACTTTAATAAAGAGACAGCACGCGAAGATTTAGCGTACTGTCTTGGTGGCGCGTTGTACATGCCTGCAACGAGACGTGGCTTAGCGCAGGAAGTATTGACGAAAAAACATCCGTATTTAACATCGATGATCATTGATTTAGAGGATGCGGTTGGGGACCAGCAATTGGATGAAGCGTTCCATATTTTAATTGATAATATGCGCGAGTTTCAAGGGCTGATGAATGATGGAGTATTAACAATCGACGATTTACCGCTTATTTTTTTGCGCGTGCGTAATCCAGAGCAACTTGCGGAAGTCATTGACATGTTAGGCGATGCGCAGCACGTCTTAACAGGATATGTATTCCCGAAGTTTTCACACAAAAATGGTGATGCGTTCTTTCGTCAAATTGTTGAGCAAAACGAATCGGGCTACAAGTTATATGGCATGCCGATTTTAGAGTCGGACGATGTAATTTTCAAAGAACGACGCTTTGATAGCTTGCTCGCGATCCGCGAAATATTAATTGAATATTATGACTACGTATTAAACGTGCGCATTGGGACGACCGATTTTTGCGGTTTATTTGGCATTCGACGCCGCGTCGACTCGACGATTTATGACGTCACGCTCGTACGCGATTGCATTGCGGACATCATTAATATTTTAAATCGCACTGAGCATCGCTTTGTCATTTCAGGTCCAGTGTGGGAATACTTTACGAACAAAACGCGTATGTTCCGTTCAACGCTTCGTGAGTCACCGTTTAGCATGCGCTATGGTCAAGCAGGACTTGATACGCGTGAGCAGCTCATTAACGAATACGTCGATGGCTTAATGCGCGAAGTGTTTTTAGATCAAATTAATGGACTTGTTGGGAAAACGATTATTCATCCGACGCATATTTTACCAGTCAATGCGTTGTATGTCGTAACCCATGAGGAATATATGGACGCAGAAAACATTTTGCATAATAGCGAAGGACAAGTAGGCGTTCAAAAAAGTATATACAACAATAAAATGAACGAAATGAAGCCACATTTACATTGGGCAGAGCGCGTCATGCATCGCGCCCGAGCATACGGCGTCTACAATCCGAATGAGGATTTCCGTTCATTACTGTTAGAGGAGGCAATTCGACATGACAAAGTACTCGATTCTTAATAAAGTACATGTCGATGTGCATGTGACGAACAATCCATACGCATTTGACGAGCGAACGCTGTTTGAAATGGCGATGCGCATCAATAAAAAACGAAGCTTCTTATTCATTAGCAATGTGCTTGGCAAACACATTGCTTTACCTCCACAAGTGCCACTTTTACTCGGTCAGTTACTGGCAATGCGCTACATGGATGTTGTGCATGAGAAGCCAGATTTACGTGCACAAGCAGTCGCTGAAACGTTAAAAACACGCGAGCAGTTACGAGAAAGCTTGCAGGCGCTTGAGGAGCAACCGGTTATCGCGCCAAAGCCGATGAAGATCATTGGCTTCGCTGAAACGGCGACCGCACTTGGACATGCGTTTTTCAATGCGTTTCAAGGGGATGTAGAATACGTACATACGACGCGTGAAGTGCTGCCAAACTTAAGCGCACTTGCGACGTTTGAAGAGGAACATTCGCATGCGACAACACATAATGTATATATGCAAAACGAGCAATTTTTTGAAGGCGATGCAGAAATTGTATTAGTGGATGATGAATTGACGACGGGGCAAACGAATTTAAACATCATCGCTCAAATTTTAGCGCGCTTCCCACATAAAAAGCGTTTTGTCATTGTATCGATCTTAGATTGGCGTAGCGATGCGCATCGACAAGCATATCGTGACTTCGAACAGCAGCACGGTATTCACATTGATGAGGTGAACATTTTGGAAGGGCGCATTGCGGTAGAGGGCGCATCACCAGAAGTGCCACCTGTACAATATGCGCTTGAAAAAACGACACCGACAATTGCGCAACATACGCTACGTATAGACGATGTGCATTATGTGTTTGAGCAATCGAAGCAAGATGATGATTCAACATGTGAGGCACCTTACTTTATCGGTAGTGGACGCTTCGGTTTATCGAAAGCGCTTGATGTGACCATTCGCACGCAGTTACAAGCGCAGCAACAGACATTACAACGATTACGAAAAGGCAGCAACACACTCGTCCTTGGTACAGGTGAATTTATGTACATTCCGATGCGCATCGCCGCGTTGCTTGGTGACGGTGTGTCGTACCATTCCACAACAAGAAGCCCTATTTACGCACACCCAGATAGCTTTATTTACAATCAATATACGTTTGAAAGCCCAGAGCATTGCGGCGTTCAAAACTACGCGTATAACATTCCAATCAACCATTACGACGACGTCATCGTTGTACTTGAGCGCATTACGAGTCATCGCGCGCTACAGCAACTAATAGATGCGTTATCGCAAGCACAAATTCCACAGATCACCATATTAACGCTAACAGACGGAAGGGAGTAATTCGCATGAAAACGAAATATGAACCAGATGTATTAGGTAGTTACAGTGAACAAGATGTTGTTTTTTTATTACGCGATATTAGTCACATTGAAATCGAGCGCGATACGACAGAGCGCGAACATTTAATTCAAAGTGGCACGCACTATGCGGAAATGTTGCCAGTGGAGTTCCAACCAGGCGAGCAATACATGGAGCTATTCCATACGACGTTAAAGGAATATGCTAAGCGTATTGCGATTGCAACAGGTGTTGTTGCGGAACAAATCGTCAAAAATCGAGGACTCGACCATTTAGTACTTGTGAGCTTAGCGCGCGCAGGGACACCGATTGGCATTTTAATTAAGCGCTACATACAGCACGTTTATAACGTGACAGTGCCGCATTATTCAATCTCTATTATTCGCGATCGCGGCATTGATGAAACGGCAATCGACTACATTTTTGAACATCATGAAGAAGCAAACATCCAATTTATTGATGGGTGGACAGGAAAAGGCGCTATTACGCGCGAGCTCGATGAAGCATGTCAGCTTTATAACGACAAGCGCCCACATACGATTGATCCGGATTTAGCGGTACTTGCAGACCCTGCGTATTGCGTTGAAGTGTATGGCACGCGCGATGACTTTTTAATTCCATCAGCTTGTTTAAACTCAACGGTGTCCGGCTTAGTAAGTCGTACCGTACTAAACCATGAATTTATGGAAGAAGGCGACTTCCACGGGGCAAAGTTTTATAAAGAGTTTATCGAGCAAGACGTATCAAACTATTACGTTGATGAAGTGAGCAGCTATTTTGATGCTGTCAAAGACGATATTGCGACGTCACTGGCTGAAATTTTACAAACGGATCGCACACCGACATGGAAAGGGATGCAGTCGGTTGAAGCGATTAAAGAAAAGTATGGCATTGCAAAAACGAACTACATTAAACCAGGTGTTGGCGAAACGACGCGTGTACTGCTGCGTCGCGTACCGTGGAAAATTTTAGTGAATCCGAAATTCGATAACGATTTAACGCATATTCGTCTTCTTGCAGCGGAGCGAAACGTACCGATTGAAGTATATGAAGATATGGACTACTCATGCTGTGGCTTAATTAAGGACGTGACGAAATGAAGCTATTTACAACGGATTTAGATCGCACACTTATTTTTTCACATCGTACAATTGGTGCGCGTGACGACGTAAAATGCGTCGAACTGTTTGAAGGAAAAGAGCAATCATTCATGTCTCATAAGCAAATTGAGTTATTGCATGAGCTAAAAGAGAGCACACATATTATTCCGGTGACGACGCGTTCGCAACTGCAATATGAGCGCATTTCCTTTTTCCAGCAAGACATCATTCCGTCGTATGCGGTTGTCGCAAACGGTGGCATTGTGTTTAAAGATGGTAAGCGTGATGCACAGTGGGATGAGCTCGTGCAGCAAGCAGTGAAGGATGCATTGCCAATTGGCGATTTCACGACGCGCTTTGAAACGCATCGTGCACATAATTTCTTTTTGCGTGAATACGAAACAGAAGGGCTATTTTACATGCTAGCCGTTGATGAACAAACGCTTCGTCATGATGATTTACAATTGTTCCAGCAAGAGTTACTACAAGAAGGATGGACGTCGTATTTACATGGGCGTAAGTTTTATGCACTGCCGTCAACGCTGACGAAAGAAGCGGCGGTACAATACGTCGTCGATCAACTGCCACATACGGTGCACATTGCAGCAGGGGATTCGATGATGGATTTAGGCATGATGCAGCTTGCGGATATTGGCTATACACCGAAGCATGGGGAAGTGTATGCGCATTACGGCGATGACTGTCCTGTCGAAGTTATTTTACAAGAAGGGGCAGCATTTGCCGAAACGATGCTACAGCAAATTTTAGCGACAAAAACTACCGTATAAGGGGTGCTTTGCATGGTCAACTTAAACAAAATTGAGTTAACGAAAAAAGGGCAGTCGATTAATTTAACGAAAAACGCACAGTCACTTGGGGAAATTCATATTAATTTAAATTGGAATCAGCAAAGCGCACCGCAAAAGAAAGGCTTCTTTTCATCGCTGCTCGGCGGTGGTGGCTCTTCAAACGTCGACTTAGATTTAGGCTGTTTATTTGAGTTTACAGATGGGCAAAAAGGTTGTGTGCAAGCGCTCGGTAATGCGTTTGGTAGCTTTGACACACCGCCGTACGTCATGCTCGATGGCGATGACCGAACAGGTGCGGTGACAACGGGTGAAAACTTACGCATAAACGGCGCCAAAATTGCCGACATTCAGCGCGTGCTCGTCTATGCATTTATCTATGAAGGCGCGGCCAATTGGTCGGAAGCAGACGGTGTTGTAACGTTGAAATATCCAGGTGGAGCGGACATTGAAGTACGTTTAGATGAACATCGTAACGGTAAAATTATGTGCGCGATTGCGATGATTGAAAACGTCAATAACGAAACGTTCCGTGTAGAGCGTCTTGTCGAGTACTTTGATGGGCATCAGCAAATGGACCGTGCCTACAACTGGGGCATGCGCTGGACAGCAGGATCGAAATAAATCAAAACAGCGTAGGACAGAAGTGATTTTTTGATGTTCAGTGGAGGCAGTTCGTCGTAAAAATGTGAAGACATCGCATGTGAAGCGACGACTCCTAGGGGGAAAGAACGCCTCGAGAGACTTGCGATCGCAACGCTCGAGCAAGGCGATGAACGCCACAACCGTGTTTGCTTCCTTCTCGAAAGGATTGCGTCTGAAAAACGAAGCGTTGTCAAATAATCAAAAAACGTGATCGGAAACATAACATTTTCCGATCACGCTTTATTTTGTCTCGAACTTTTTTAATGCCAAGCGATTGCTTAGAAAATAAGATGTGCAATCCCTGCGATAATTGGTAGTGAAATAATTGTACGTAATAAGAAAATTACGACTAAATCTTTAAAGTTAATTGGTAGCTTCGTGCCTAAAATTAATCCACCAATCTCAGACATGTAAATTAATTGTGTAACCGATACAGTCGCGATCACAAAGCGTGTCATTTCTGACTCAATGCCTGCTGATAAAATCGCTGGTAATAACATATCCGCAAAGCCGACAACCATCGTTTGGCCTGCCGCTGCTGCTTCCGGTACATTTAAAAATGCTAAATAGTATTCAAATGGTGTTCCTAAAATTTTAAAGACGCTCGTATACTCTGCTAGCACTAACGCAACGGTACCAAATGCCATTACGACTGGTGCAACCGCAAACCACATATCTAACACGTTTTTAAAGCCATTGACAACAAGCTTGCCTAAGTTGCGGTTTTGATCCGCTTTTTGAATGGCGTTGTCAATTCCGTATGATAAAACGGTATGACCAGCTGGTAAATCTTCACGTGAATAATCAACCGCGTTCCCGTTAATGTATGTGTTTTCTTTATTACCAAGTGGATAAATGCGCGGCATAATAAGCGCCAGCACTAAACCACATAGCACGATTGTGCCGTAATATTGTGGGAAGTATTGAGATAAGCCGACTTCCTCTAAAATGACGATACTAAATGTGATCGATACAACTGAGAACGTCGTTGCAATAATCGCCGCTTCACGTTTAGTATAGTTGCCTTCTTCGTATTGTTTGTTCGTTAATAACACACCAATTGTGCCATCACCAACCCAAGAAGCTAATGCATCGATCGACGCGCGCCCTGGAATTTTAAACAGTGGACGAACCACTTTTACAAGTAATGAACCGAAAAATTCTAATAAACCAAAGTCCGTTAAAAACGGTAAAATGATGCCGGCAAATAAGAAAATGACGAATAAATATGTCGCTAATCCGCCACCGCCAGCGAATAATAAACCACCTGTGTTTTCGCTTGTGATTGCTTCAGGACCAAACCCGAAGTACACCATTGCTGCAAAAACAGCTGCTAAGACACGCGTAATTGTCCAAAACCAATTGACGCGGAATAATTGATCGCTAAACGTGCGCTGTGCAGGTTCTTTTGTGAATAACTTAATGATGGAGCCAAGCGCTGCAACGATGAAAATAAATAATGCAAATGGTTCAATGACATCGATGACAATGCCGTCTAGCCAGTTTGCTAATACCGCAATTGGTACTTTCCATCCGTCTTCTAATTTAATCGGTGTCATAAATAAAAACGCACCGATAATCGAAGGGATAATAAAGTATAGCCAACTGCTCATGCTATAACTTTTCTTCATGTATAATAACCTCATTTATCGTATTGTTGAATATTTATTCATAATAACTATTTTGAATACAATTGTCCATTACTTTGAAAGAATACAGTTTTTTCAGTTTATTTAAACGTTTATACAGCGTTATGTCGTCGTCGTTGTTGCGTGCTTTTACATGATTCACGATGCATCTATGTTTTATTGCTTTCTTTTATACATTTTGCATACATGTGATATTGCATAAAAATTCTTTTATATACATTTGTGTGCAATGAAAAATAAGCTAATAAAAAGTATTAGCTTATTTTTGTATGCAATTATGCATGTGTTTATGCAGTTTAATGTTTAATTACGTAAAACGCTTCTGATGTTAACCAGTTGTTTGATAATTCATCGGCACTTTCTTCGCGCTTTTCGCTTTCGGCAATCATCCACGCCGTTTGTGATGCATGTGCTTGAAGTGCTGCAAGCTTATCCATTTTCACATCTGAAATGTCGACAACAACTTCTGGGTTGCCCATCTTTTCAACCGTATCATTCGCAAAGCCTACCGCTAAAATCGTCGGACGTGTTTCCTCTGGCATGCGACGAACCGCTTCGACAACGGCACGTGCTGTTGCCTCGTGGTCAGGGTGCACCGAGAAGCCTGGTAAAAACGTGATCATGAGTGATGGGTTTAACTCATCGATTAAATCCGCTACCAACTTCACCATTTTTTCATCATCTTCAAATTCAATCGTTTTATCGCGTAAGCCCATCATGCGTAAATCTTGAATGCCCATTGCCTCCGCTGCTTGTTGTAGCTCTTTGCGGCGAATTTCTGGCAATGATTCGCGCGTCGCAAACGGTGGGTTGCCTAAATTACGACCCATTTCCCCAAGCGTTAAGCAAGCGTATGTAACGGGAATGTTGCGCTTTGTCATTTGGCGGATCACACCTGCGCATGAAAATGCCTCATCATCTGGGTGAGGGAACACAACGAGTACTTGACGTTCATCTGTAAACATAACGTGACCTCCTTAATAAGCAAACGGCTGTTCACTAATTTGTAGTGCGACCGCAAGCTTCCCTTCATAGTCTAAGCCCGCCATTAATAAGCGGCCGAGTTCATCGACTTCATAATGTGTAATACCTTGAGCGTATACCCAGCCATGTTCTAACTTTAAGCCGACGCGGTGTGGTTTATCGCTCACCACTTTTCCTAGTTCATAGCGCAGTTTAACGTTACGAATAAACGCGCCTGCATTAAATACCGCTTCGTTAAAGTGTGCGGCATATGCACCGTTTGTTGTTTCTAAATGAATGAATACGTCTTTGTTAGCAAAGCGATCAATTAATTGTTGTAAATGCTCTTTGTTTACTACTTCCATAAAAAAAACTCTCCCTTCGAGCAACTCTTCTTCTATTATAGCAAAGTGCGTTTCAGACACACTATGAAGAAGCAACAAAAAAATGAGCTAGCGTAATGACTAGCTCAAGATGTTCTTATAGTGTGACTGCATCTAATTTTGTGATCGTTACAGCAGGTGCGTCAAAGCGATTGCGTGCACCGTGCATAACAGGACCGACGAAATCATTTAATGCCCAGCCGTGCTGAATGGCAGCTGCGACGAATTCTTTTGCTTCAAACACCGCATCGTTAATGGAATGGCCGTTTGCTAAGTTTGCTGTAATCGCAGCGGCGAACGTACAGCCAGCACCGTGGTTCCATACCGTATCGAACTTTTCTGTTTCAAGTAAGTAAAAGTCTTGTCCGTTATAGAATACATCGACTGCTTTATCGTGCTGCAATTTTTTACCGCCTTTTACAACGACCGCTTTTGCACCACGTGCGACGATTTCTTTTGCGACTGCTTTTACTTCGTCCACCGTTTTTGGTGTTGGCATTTGTGCGAGTTGACCTGCTTCAAAAAGGTTCGGTGTTGTTACCGTTGCGTACGGCAGTAAATGTTTAATCATCGCGGCAGTGTTGCCAGGGTTTAACACTTCATCATCACCTTTACATACCATAACCGGATCGATAACAACGTACTTTGTGCCAGCGCGTTGAATAGCGTCACTTGCGATTTCAATAATTTCCTCCGACGCAAGCATCCCTGTTTTAATGGCATCAACACCTGTTGAAATGGCCGTATCGATTTGTGCTTTTAATAAATCTGTCGGAAGCGGTGTTACTTTATGAGACCACGTTTGTGGATCCATCGTTACGACGACCGTTAAAGCGACCATACCGTATGTGCCGTGCTCTTGGAATGTTTTTAAATCTGCCTGCATGCCAGCGCCACCTGATGTATCAGAGCCAGCGATTGTTAACGTCTTATGCAATGTCATTGAAAACCCTTCTTTCCTTCAAGTACAATAGTAAGTAAGCTTAGTATAAAAGAAAATTGACTGTATAAAAATAGTCAGAAAACGTGATTTTAATAAGGTCAGTTTAAATTGAGGAGCATACAGATGAAGCAAATTTTTCAAAATGATTGGCAAGACGTACTCGGCGATGAATTTCAAAAGCCGTATTATTTACAGTTACGCGCATTTTTAAAAGAGCAATACGAAACAGCGACCGTTTATCCAAATATGCATGATTTATGGAGTGCATTTCATGCGACGAGCTACCGCGATGTAAAAGTTGTCATTTTAGGGCAGGACCCGTATCATGGACCAAATCAAGCGCACGGCATGAGCTTCTCTGTGTTGCCAGGGGTGCCACAGCCGCCAAGCTTACGTAATATGTTGCAGGAGCTGCAAGCAGATATTGGCTGTCCTGTGCCAAATCACGGCTACTTAATGCACTGGGCACAGCAAGGCGTCCTATTATTAAATACGGTGTTAACGGTACGTCAAGGGGAAGCGCATTCACATAAAGATCGCGGCTGGGAGCAGTTTACGAACACCGTCATTGAAAAGTTAAATGCTCGTGATGAGCCGGTAATTTTCGTCTTATGGGGACGCCCTGCGCAGCAAAAACAAGCGCTCATTGATCCGTCCAAGCATGCGATATTAACGGCACCACATCCGAGCCCACTTAGTGCACATCGCGGCTTTTTTGGCAGTAAACCATATTCAAACATTAATGCACTGCTTACAAAACGCGGTGAACAACCGATTGATTGGTGTTTACCAAACATGTAGCGACCGCGCTTTTCACGCTGTGGAAAACGTGTTACATTTTAAAGGAAAGAAGGCGTTATGATGAAAGTCGATTGTTTTAAATGCGCCCATTTGAAAATTACGTGGGAGCAAGCACATCCGAGAGCTTGTACAGCACATGGCTTTAAAACGAAACAGTTACCATCTGTCGTTGTGAAAAAATCGTCAGGCATGGACTGCTTATATTTCACACCGAAACGAGGGAATGCGACATGATTTCAAAGGAAGCGTTATTACAAGCGCTCGCGCAGCAACTGCAACAAGCACAAACAGGTGATGTACAAACAACGCGCGAAGCGTTAAGTGCGATGCGCGCATTGTGTGACGTAGCATTAGCCACAAATACAGCGACATCTGTTTCACAAACTACTTCATACGTTTCACCACCGATGTCGTCACCGCCTGTTCAATCTGTGTCATCGTTACAGACGACAAAGCGCGTGGAAGAAGACGGTGCAAATGGCGATTCAATTTTTGATTTTTAGGAAGGACGTTTAACATGAAAAAGGCAATTATTGCTGGTGCGATTCACGGATTTTTAGCGGTTGCACTTGGCGCATTCGGGGCACATGCGCTCGAAGACATTTTAGATGATTACTCCGCAGGCATTTGGGATACCGCGATTCAATATCAAATGTTCCATGCAGTAGGGTTAATTTTAATTGGCATTTTAATGCGCGTATTAGGCGAGTCGAAACAATTAGTGTGGGCAAGTCGACTAATGCACGCAGGAATTTACTTCTTTGCAGGTAGTTTACTCGTACTTGCATTAACAGGCATTGGTGTACTTGGTGCCATCACACCAATCGGCGGCGTGCTATTTTTAGCAGGCTGGGCACTGATCGTCGTAGCAACAGTCAAATCATCAACATAATAAACAGTGCGTTCACATTGGTGGCGCACTTTTTTGTTAAAAAGGGGAGATTTCTATGTTAGAACAATTACTGGAACAGCAATTTGACGAAATGGTGGCCATTCGCCGTCACTTACATATGTATCCAGAGTTATCGTTTTATGAAGTTCAAACACCTGCGTACATTGCGAACTATCACCGAAAGCTCGGATTAGATGTACGTGAGCATGTTGGGGGACGCGGCGTTGTCGCAACGCTTCGGGGCAGTAAGCCGGGAAAAACAGTCGCCATTCGTGCAGATTTTGATGCCTTGCCGATTCAAGAGGAGACAGACGTACCGTACAAGTCGAAACATGATGGGGTGATGCATGCTTGTGGACATGACGGGCATACCGCGATTGCGCTCGGCTTAGCCGCAGCACTTGTACAGCTGAAAGACGAATTGTGCGGCAACGTCGTCTTCATTCACCAGTTTGCGGAAGAAATCGCACCAGGTGGGGCAAAACCGATGATTGAAGACGGCTGCTTAGATGGAGTCGATGTCATTTATGGCACGCATTTATGGGCACCGATGCCACTTGGACAAATTCAAGTGCGAGAAGGCGCCATTATGGCCGCAGCAGATGCGGTATATATCGACATTCAAGGGCGTGGTGGTCATGGCGCAGAGCCGCATGCGACAGTTGATGCTGTGCTGACAGGTTCACAGTTTGTAACAGCTGCACAATCGATTGTGTCACGTAAAGTAGATCCATTAAAACCAGCCGTTTATTCAATCGGTCACTTTGAAGCGATCAATTCGTTTAACGTCATTGCAGACCGCGTGCATTTAAAAGGAACGGTACGTACGTTTGATGCGGACGTGCGTGACATCATGGAGCGTGAAATTGAAGCGACGTTAAAAGCGGTATGTGATGCAGCAGGTGCGACATATGTGTATCGCTATGAACGTGGGTATCCAGCCGTGATCAACGATGCAAATGAAACGGCATTTATCGCAAACATCGCGAAAAAATATGCCGACGTTCATGTGACATCACCGATGATGATTGGCGAAGATTTTGCATATTACATGCAGCATGTACCAGGGACATTTTTCTTCACCGGTGCAAAGTCACCAGAAGCAGACGTGGTGTATCCACATCATCACGCGCGCTTTAACTTTGACGAACGCGCGATGCTTATTGCCGCGAAGACGTTAGGTGACGCGACGCTGACGTATTTACATGTTTCACGTGAAAAGGGCGATGCTTAGTTTTGCACGAAAATAATGTGACGACGAACTAATTTTTGCGCTCACGCACGAAACTGCATTTGTATGTATATTCGGCAACATAAAGGAATAGAAATGATACTGTGAAATAGTTTATTGTAGTACGAGAATGTTGAAAAAGGAGCACTCGTACGATGAACAATTTAGCAATTTTAGTGAGTATTTTTATGAGCGCGGGCTTATCATATATTATTAGTGACTACTACAATATGGCACCACCGATTTACTTATTTATCGTGCTCATTGCACTGGCGTTATTTATTCAAGCGCTCATTTTTGTGTTAACGTATAACGATATTGATGACGAAGAAGTGGAACAACTAAAGCGGTAGCGATCATTATAAAAACGACGGGCATACATGTACCCGTCGTTTTTATTGTTGCTGCGCTTGAGCTGCTTGCATGAGCGAGGTCGTTTTTCGTTGATGTGGCTGTGCAGGCAAGTTGCGGAGTGTCACACGTTACACCTTCTTTCCTACCTATATAAAGAGAAAAACGTACAGCGTCTATAGCTGTACGTTTTGTTGTTTATACCGTTAAAAACTGCACTAATTTTTCGTCTGTCGCAATGTTACCAACGAAGAATGAACCGAACTCACCGTAGCGAGCTGATACTTCATCAAAGCGCATTTCGTATACTAATTTTTTAAATTGTAATACGTCATCAGCAAATAATGTAACGCCCCACTCATGGTCATCGAAACCAATTGAACCAGAGATGATTTGTTTTACTTTGCCTGCATAGCCGCGACCAATCATGCCGTGAGAACGCATTAAGCCTTTGCGCTCGTCCATTCCTAACATGTACCAGTTGTCGTTACCTTGACGACGCTTATCCATTGGGTAGAAGCATACGTATTGTGCACGTGGTAATTCTGGGTAAAGACGTGCGCGTACGTGTGGGTTTTGATACGGATCTTCATTTGATTCACCTGCTAAGTAGTTTGATAACTCAACTACTGATACGTAAGAGTAAGCAGGAATTGTGAAGTCTGCGATTTTTAATTTATTGAACTCCGCTTCAAGTGCTTGTAGCTCGTCCATCGTCTCGCGTAATGTCATTAACATGAAGTCTGCTTTTTGGCCTATGATTGTGTAAAACGCATGTGCACCTGTTTTCGCGACATCTGCTTCATTTAATTTTGCTAAGTACGCTTGGAACTCTTCGATTGCTTCTTGGCGCTCTGCTTCATCAACAAGCTTCCAAGATGCCCAGTCCATTGAGCGGAAATCGTGTAATACGTACCAACCATCTAATGTAATTGCTGCTTCATTCATTATTGAAACGCTCCTTTTATGAAAAAATCTTTACTCCTACAGTGTAGCATAAAGTAAAAAAAGTCGTGCTGTGAAAAGCTTTTCAACTGATGAACAATTTGTGTATGCTTATGACAGTAAAGGGGAGAGTTTTATGAATTTACAACGACCAGTTTGGCGCTTGATCGACCAATCCATGACGAACACAACAAAGTCACCGCTTGAGTCGTTCGCAACAGATGATACACTTTGTGAAGCAGTCGGGGCAAAGCTATCACCATGGACGGTTCGCACATGGGTGCACGATGCATCGGTTGTGCTCGGCATTCAAGATCATCGCTTGCCGCATATTGACGAAGCGCAGCGCTTTTTACAAACAGCAGGCTACACACCGATTGTGCGAAATTCTGGAGGGTTAGCCGTCGTGTTAGATAGCGGCGTATTAAACATTTCACTCGTCATGGCAGAAGAGGAGTCACGCGTATCGATTGATGAAGCGTATGAAGCAATGGTGGCGCTTATTCGCTTACTATTTCCAGAAGCGGCATCACAAATTGAAGCGTACGAAATTGTTGGCTCGTACTGTCCAGGGAGCTATGATTTAAGCATTGATGGCAAAAAATTCGCAGGCATTTCACAGCGCCGCATGCGTGAAGGAATCGCCGTGCAAATTTATATTTGCGTCGAAGGTAGTGGCGCTGAACGTGCAGCACTCATTCGTGATTTTTATGAAGTGGGGATCCAACGAGAGACGACGAAATTTACATATCCGGTTGTCACACCACATGTCATGGCATCGATCAGTGAACTTATTGTACCAATGACTGTCACTGAAGTCGTGGCACGCTTGCAGCACGTCATGATGCAGCTAGCTGACGAGGTACGCTACATGCCATTTACAATGGAAGAAAACGAGCGATTCAAGCATTACTTAATACGTATTTTCGAGCGTAATGACAAAATGCTGCACAATATGAACAAACAATGAACGTCCACAACGTAAAAAAGGAAAGTCTCTGTTTTTCAGTTGAAAGTCATTTACTGCTTACGGTAAAATAGCATATTGAATGATGAGAATAGAAAGGGTTGAGAACGCAGTGGCAAACGAATTTAAAGTTTGTGATGAGTGCCAAGCCGTCAACTTGAAAACATTAATTCCGAAGTTAAAGGAAATCGATGGAGAGGCAACAATTGAAATTGGTTGCCATTCTTACTGTGGTCCAGGACGTAAAAAAACATTTACATTTGTAAATAGTCGCCCAGTAGCCGCTTTAACGGAAGAAGAGCTAATGGAGAAAGTAAAAGCAAAATTGAAGATGATTTAATGAGAGTGTATTCGAATTTTTTCGGATACACTTTTTTTATTTTGACGAATTGTAATATTAAGTGCACCACTCAAAATGAATAAAAAAAGACCCATTCAATATGAGCCTGTATAATTAAAGTTCCTACACCAAAATTAACAGGAGGCCATATTAAATGAGTTATTGTCATCTTACCATATCTGAACGTACGAAAATAGAGGTTTTAAAAGGAATAGGGTACTCTTGTCGTGCCATTGCGCAGAAGAAAAAATGCGGTGCGCGTTCAAAATTTACTGATCAGCTACGTAAAGTCATCGAAAAAAAACTAAAAGCGACATGGTCTCCTGAACAAATTGTCGGTTCCTTGTTTCAAGGAAAACTATCTTTCAAAACGATTGATCGCTG
>JAHAYH010000029.1 GCA_018384745.1 Caryophanon sp.
ACGTAAAACGGCGTGAGAAGCCAAAGCAGACGACGGCTTCCCGACTTCCATGCCAACAGCATCAGTAGAACCTTCAAGAACTACTAATACACCAATACGACCGCCCATGTGTAAGTAAGAACCGAATGCATCTGCATCTGTTTTTGTTTTAATTTCGAAACGACGTAAGTTAATTTTTTCACCGATTGTCGCAATGGCAGTAGAGATGTAATCAGAAACTAATACATCACCAATCGTTGTTTCTAAAGCAGCTTCAACTGATGCTGGTTTAGTTGCAAGTAAGTGCGCAGCTAATTCTTCAACTAATGTTACGAATTTATCGTTTTTCGCAACGAAATCCGTTTCAGCGTTGATTTCAACTAAGATTGCTTCGTTACCTTGTTCTAAAATATAAGTTGTACCTTCAGCAGCGATACGGTCTGCTTTTTTACCTGCAGCAGCTAAACCTTTTTCACGTAAGAAGTCGATTGCGGCTTCCATGTTACCTTCAGATTGAACTAATGCTTTTTTGCAGTCCATCATACCTGCGCCAGTTTTTTCACGTAATTCTTTTACTAATTGAGCAGTAATTGTTGCCATGTGAGATTTCCTCCTTGGAATATGAGTAAACTAATCGTTATTAGTTATATGCTATTTGCTTGAAAGAAGCAAGGGAATACCCTTTTCTTCAAAAAAAGGTGATAAGGGACTCATCCACTTATCACCTTTGTAAAAGTGAATTATTCAGCAGTAGTTTCTTCTACTACAGCAGTTTCTTCACCTTGTTTAGACTCGATTAAAGCGTCAGCCATTTTAGCAGTTAATAATTTAACAGCGCGGATAGCATCGTCGTTCGCTGGAATCACGTAGTCGATTTCATCTGGATCACAGTTTGTATCAACGATACCAACTAGAGGGATGTTCAGTTTACGTGCTTCTGCAACAGCGATACGCTCTTTACGTGGGTCAACCACGTACATTACGTCAGGAATTGCAGTCATATCACGGATACCGCCTAAGAATTTCACTAAGCGTTCGTGTTCTTTTTTAAGTTGGATAACTTCTTTTTTCGGTAACACTTCGAAAGTGCCATCTTCTTCCATTTTTTCGATTTGCTTCATACGAGCAACACGTTTTTGGATTGTACCGAAGTTTGTTAAAGTACCACCTA
Source organism: Caryophanon sp. (assembly GCA_018384745.1). GTDB lineage: Bacteria > Bacillota > Bacilli > Bacillales_A > Planococcaceae > Caryophanon. The sequence continues at coordinate 1,151 of JAHAYH010000029.1, forward strand.
ACCAACGTTGGTTAATGTAGTAGTTGCCTGAACGTTCTGCTTCTTCTTTGATCGCTTCTTGTGCTTGTTTTTTCGTACCGACGAATAAAACTTTACCACCGTCTTGACCAACTTGACGCATGAAGTCGTAAGCTTCTTCTAATTTTTTAACTGTTTTTTGTAAGTCGATGATGTAGATCCCGTTACGCTCAACGAAGATGAATTTCTTCATTTTTGGGTTCCAACGACGAGTTTGGTGACCGAAATGTACACCAGCTTCAAGTAATTGTTTCATTGAAATTACTGACATGAGTATTGCCTCCTAAGTTTTGGTTGATTTCCTCCGCATTTTTCATCTGCAACAAGCAACTTTCAACAAGAAAGCACCACTTACTACATCAAAATGCGTGTGTAATGTAATTATTACCGTTAACCAATATAGCATAAAAAAAAGCCGTGCGCAACTCTTTTACGCACGGAACTTTAATAATAACGCCACTTCTGTTTTTCCTTTTCCAAGCATGCGTGCAATTTCTTCAATGCTCTTTCCTTCAGCAGCTAGTGCATGTACATCAGCAGCAGGTGCTTGCATTGGCATAGCTTGTTGCAACGCTTCATCAAACGTCTTCTTTTTCTTTTGCGGCGGCTGGCTCATATACGCATTTGTCACAACCTCTTTTGGCACGAGTGGCTTTTCAAGCAATGTTTCAACAACAACTTCATCTTCTGCTGGCATTGGTGGCACATATGGCGCAGCCGGCTTTTTCGATTTTGGTGCCGCGATGGGTTCATTGAAAAGCGACTTCGGCTTCGTTTGTTGAAGCTGTTCGATCAGCCGGTCATTCTCCTCACGCATTTCGACTAAATATGCACTGACAAGTTGGTCCATTTCACGCATCATAATTTGTTGCTTTTGCTCCAGCCCTTTTAGCTGTGACACTTTCATATACAGTAAAATGATGACCGCAAATGCAACAACAACTAAAATAAATAAGGCGACAATCGCTGCAATCATACTTTCTCCTATCCGCTAAAATCCACAAAGTTCCCTTTAAACGGATGTTTCGCTCGTTTAGCTAGCTGTTCGTTCTTTTTTCGTTCTTGTTGTTCGCGCTCTTGCTCGCGCTGACGTTCCTCTTCTTCATTAATGCCTGTTAAGCCGTCTGTTTCATTCACAATTTTTTGTTGGCGCTCAACTTCACGCTTCAACGCTTCATTTGCATGCATTTGTTGATTCGCTACATGCTGTTGCTGTTGCTCGACGACCTTTCCTGCATCAAATGTTTTAGGAATCGCAATTTGTAATTCTACACCTTTTAAGCTCATACCGTCCACCCCTTACGCATTTAACATTTCGCTCATGAGTAATTTGCGCAATTTAAACAACGCTTTTGAATGAATTTGTGAAATACGTGATGTTGATAAATCTAAAATTTCACCAATCTCCGTCAACGTTAGTTCTTCTGTATAAAATAAGCTTAACACGAGTTGTTCTTTGTCGTTTAGCTTTTCAATATTCGCCATTAAATCACGAATCAATTCCGATTTCACAACTTGTTGTTCCGGCGTTTTCATCGCATCATCTCGAATGACGAACGATTTGCCTTCCACTTCCTCTTGATCGTCAAACTGTTCATTGATCGATAACACATTGGAGAAGAAATGCTCCTGCACCGTTTGATATACTTCATCAACTGATAAGTTCGCATGTGCAGCAATTTCTTCTGGCGTTACATGACGCATAAGTTGCTGTTCAAGTACCTCAATTTGCACATCTAACTTTTTCGCTTTTTCACGTGCTGAACGCGGCAGCCAGTCTTCTTTTCGCAAACCATCGATAATTGCACCTCTCACACGGAATGACGCATACGTATCAAACTTTAAATCACGTTGAATGTCAAACTTATTCAACGCATCAAACAATCCCATCATTCCTAAACTCGTTAAATCGTCGCGAGAAACATTTTTCGGTAAGCCCGCTGCAATGCGCTGTACATGATAAGAAACGAGCGGCGTATATTTTTTCACTAATATGTCGCCAACTAACGGGTCTTTCTCTTTTGCCCAACGCATCCAAAGCTTTTGTTCTTCGGATTTATCTTGAGTCATGAAACCACCTCTTTCATCATGAATCCTTTCCAGTTATTATATCAAATTTAACATACTAGTTTCTATTTTACCTTACGTAATTTGTGCTAAACATCGTTCACATCGTGAAATATTTTTCGAAAAATGTCACATATATTCTTGCTCATTCTATAATTTCACGACAATATAACTTAAATTTTATCAACCTATTCCTTAAATAGAAAAATACTACAGTAAATATACTGTAGTATTGGGTTACTTCGCTTCTGCAGGTTGCTCCGTATGTAGCATCGTGCGTACAACTTCTGCAATCTCTTCAGAATTTTCGTCGTTAAATTCAATTGTTGAATTCTTTTCCTGCATTTGCAGTTCATCTTCTTGTAACTGCTGCGCATTTGCTAGCTGTTCATTATCGATCTCGGGTGTATACATAACATACGAAATAATGTAACGAATAACATACGCTGCAAAAAAGGCGATGATTGCTGTTGCAAAACAACCAAACAGCACACGCGGTGTTGCGTATGGTGATTGCATTGCGATAAAAAAATGCACTGAAAATGCGGCAAGCGCAATCCAGCAGTTGTAAAAAATATTTCCATATAACGTCATAGCTGCGTCACTCCTTGATTCACTGTACGAACATGTAGAATGGACGTTGCTGGATCAAACTCAATTGTTCGTCCACTGTTGCCACCCGTATCTTCTGCTACAAGTTGAATCGCTAACTTGCGTAACTGTGTTTTAACCGCTTCGACATTGCGTGGTCCAATGCGCATCGAATCTTTGTCCGACGTGAACTGAAACATTTGCGCACCTCCAGCAATCTTTGCTTTTAATCGAAGTGCCCCTTGTCGCTTTAATGTCTCGGCCATTGCCTTCACACCAGTATCCGCAAATTTCGCTTCATTTATTTGTGTGGTACGATTTAATGTCGAATCAGGTAGCATCACATGCACTAAGCCTGCTAGTTTCTTTGATTCATCATAAAGCACTACTCCAACACACGAACCTAGCCCCGACGTTCGGATCGTTGAAGGCTCTTTTGCCACATCCATTTGAGCAATGCCTACTTTTACAACTTGGTTATTCGTTAGCATGTTATGCTACCCCAAGCGCCTTGAAAATCTTCATAAATGTTTGAGGATCCGGCAATAAAAAGAAGTTGCCTTTTAACGATTGACGTACCCCTTCGCCTTCCTCAAAGATCGATGTATTAATAACAATTACTTGATCTGTCACGTACGATAAATCAATTAAACCGATGCTAATAATTGCTCCGAACATATCAATACTCAACCCTGGTACTGTTGGATATAATTTTAACCCTGTAAAGTCCGATAATGCTGACAAATACGACCCCGATAAAATATTGCCCATTTCCTGCATCGCCGATAAGCCTAGCTCAGATACAGGAGGATGATATAAATCGAACGTATCATCGCAAATTAAGCTGCGAATGAAATGATTTGCCTGTTCCACTGGTAAAATGAAAAACATACTGCCATCTGCATCGCCTTCAATGCGAAGGAAAATACCAACGACAACTTCTTCTGCTCCACCTGCAAGCTCCATCATTTCATCAAATGAAACGGTTTGAACACTCGGAACATGCATGTCGATTTTGCGTTGCAAAAGATCCGACAACGCCGTTGCTGCATGCGCAGCGCCGATGTTGCCGATTTCCTTTAACACATCTAAATGGAGCGATGTAATCGACGTTTCTTCCGTCATAATATCGCCTTCTTTACATAATTAATACTTTCTCTAAGTGAAGTAAAATTAATAAACGATTATCAATTTTCGCCACGCCTGAAATGAACTCTTCTTCGTATGAACCAACGACCTCTGGTTGGGGCTCAATGGCCTCCATTGCGATATCTAACACATCGTTTGCTGAGTCTACAACGAAGCCGACTTCCATATCCTCTAGCTGAATAATGATGATGCGCGTCGTTTCTTCATCTGCTGGCAACGGTAAACCGAAGCGTTCACGCAAATCAATAATTGGCGTTACAACACCACGTAAGTTAATAACACCTTTGACGTAATGTGGTGTTTTCGGTACACGTGTAATGTGCATTAGCTTTTCAATCCCGCGCACTTGTGCAACCGGCACTGCATATTCTTTATCGGCTAATTGAAAGACGATTACTTTCATTGATTCAACTTCTGTTGTTATGTTTGTCATCTAATTCACCCCGCTTACTTAATTAATGCGTTACAGTCAACAATTAACGCAACTTTACCGTTACCTAAAATCGTTGCACCTGAAATGGCAAAAATATTTGTTAAGTAGTTTCCTAAAGATTTTAATACAATTTCTTGTTGCCCAATGAATGAGTCAACAACAAGACCTGCAAGCTTATCATTTTTGCGTACGATGACAACAGAATGGAAGCCATCATTTGCTGGCTCTGTGCGTGGCACTTCAAAAATTTCTTCTAAGAATACAAGCGGTACAACTTTGCCACGGAAATCAATTACCTTCTGATTATGCGCATTTAAAATGTCTGATGTGCGAATAATAGATGTTTCAATAATTGATGATAATGGAATTGCATAAATTTCCTTCTCGATTTCGACAAGCATAACTGAAATGATCGATAACGTTAATGGTAATTGAATCGAGAACACGGAACCTTTACCTGGCGTTGAATCGATTGAAATTTGACCACCAAGTGATTCAATCGTTGTTTTTACAACGTCTAAGCCTACGCCACGACCTGAAATGTCTGAGATGACATCCGCTGTCGAGAAGCCTGCTGCCATAATGAACTCCGCTACTTGCTTATCCGATAATGTCGGTGCTACTTCCGGTGTTACTAAGCCACGTGCAATCGCTTTGCTTAACACCTTCTCACGGTTAACGCCCGCACCATCGTCTTCGATTTCGATAAACACATGGTTACCGCTATGGAAGGCGCGCAGTTGAACCGTTCCTTCTTCTGGCTTGCCGTTTGCACGACGCACTTCTGGTGATTCAATTCCGTGGTCAACCGAGTTACGAATTAAGTGAACAAGTGGGTCGCCGATTTCATCGATTACAGTACGGTCTAATTCCGTTTCAGCACCAATGACATCTAAGCGAATCTTTTTGTTTAAATCGCGTGAAATTTGACGAACCATTTTCGGGAAGCGGTTAAATACCGTTTCAACAGGGACCATGCGCATCGTTAAAACGATTGTTTGTAAATCCCCCATCGTACGGCTCATACGCTCGACTGTCTCGGTTAATTCACTATGGTTTACTTCACTTGAGATTGATTGTAAGCGCCCACGGTCAATAACAAGCTCTTCAAATAAGTTCATTAAAATGTCTAAACGCTCAATGTTGACACGAATCGTTTTGCTCGTTGCAACTTGCGCTTTCGCTGGGGCCTTTTCTGCCGGCTTTTGCTCCACCACTTGTGCAGGTGCTTGCTGCACTGGCGCTGTTTGTTGCACTGGTGCTACCACAGGCTCTGGCTGTTGCTGTTCTTCCGGTGCATTAAACTGCGCTTTTGAAACAGCCGTTACTTCCACAAGCTCGACTTCTGACACTTTTAATAGCTTCTCTTGTAACGCAGTTGTATCTTCTTTTGATACAAAGGCGATATAAAACTCGCTGTCAAATTGCTCTTCCTCTAGCTTTTCAACCGTTGGTACCGCCTTAATGACTTCACCGATCTTTTCTAAAATTTCAAATACCATAAACACACGCGCTGCTTTTAATAAACAATCGTCGCGCAGTTTCACATAAATTTCATATACGGTAAAACCTTGATCAAATGATTGGTTAATGACCGTTTTTTCAAACGTATCGAAGCTTAATTTTGATTCTACGGCTTCCGTTGCCACTTCTTCGACTTGTGGTACAGCGATTCCGTCAATTGGCTCCTGCGCTTCAATGCGCTTTAGCTTTTCAACCGTTTGTGACACGTCGCGTTTTCCGTCACCGCCACTTGCGATGTCGTTCACCATTTCTTCTAAGTGGTCAACGGATTCAAATACAACATCTAAAATTTCTGATGTTACAGAAATTTTTTCGTTGCGAATAGCATCGAGAACATTTTCCATTTTGTGCGTTAAATCGGCTAAATCTTCAAAGCCCATTGTCGCTGCCATGCCTTTTAGCGTATGTGCTGAGCGGAAAATCTCACTCACGATTGCTAAATCATTTGGATTTTTTTCTAAGTCTAATAGATGCTCACTACATGATTGTAAATGCTCTTTACTTTCATCGATGAACATTTCTAAGTATTGATTCACTTCCATCTAGAGGCCCCCCTTAAGGTACGTATTTCATAATCGTTTGTGCAATATCATCCACGTCTGCAACTTCATCTACAAGCTGTGTTTCAACAGCTGCTTTTGGCATGCCATAGACGATGCATGTGTTTTGAGATTCTGCAATGGCTAATACTGTGCCGCTGTTTTTCAATGCTTTTAAGCCTTGTGCGCCATCATGACCCATACCTGTCATGACAACTGCAACTTTATCGAAATCTGAATACTGACTGACACTTTCAAACATCACATCAACAGATGGACGATGCCCTGAACGTGCTGGCTCTTCATTATCAAGGACAATTCCAAATGACATGCCTACTTTACGCAGCTTTAAATGATAGCCACCTGGCGCTATATATGCTGTGCCATTTTGCAAAATATCACCATGCTCTGCTTCTTTTACTTGAATGGCACTCAACTGATTTAATCGGTTCGCAAGCGACTTCGTAAAGCCAGCTGGCATATGCTGTACGATTAAAATCGGCGCTTGCACAGAAGCTGGAATTTTCGTGACAACTTCCTGTAATGCGCGCGGACCGCCTGTTGATGTCCCAATAACAATTACTTTTTTCGATGTGCGTGACCATTTGTGCGCCGTGTTGTTTGTTACAACGGGTGGCACACTCGGTTTACGTACCGGTAGCACTGCAGTTGGCGTAGCTGGTCGTACAGGCGATGCTACTGTTGTACGAGCGTGTGTCGATGGCTGTACACGCGTTAGCGGCTTGCGTAGTTTTCGAACCGATACATTTACGGCATGTTCGATTTTTTGCACAAGCTCATCTTGAATTTTATGCAAATCTAGCGAGATCGTTCCACTTGGCTTGGCGATAAAATCAACGGCACCATTTTCCATCGCAATGAGCGTATTTTCAGCACCTTCTTGTGTTGTACTCGATAACATGACAATTGGTACCGGGTGTGTATCCATAATTTTCTTCACTGCTTCTAAGCCGTTCATAATCGGCATTTCCACATCCATTGTGACAACATCTGGCTGTAATTGCTCGATTTTCAAAAGTGCATCTTTCCCATTGCGCGCTGTACCAGCAACTTCAATTGTTGGATGATTTTCAAAGAAATCTCCGATCAGCTTCCGCATAAATGCAGAATCATCGACAATTAATAATTTCTTTTTTGACAAGCTCACCTAATCACGACCTTTCGAGAAAATTGAACGTAATTTCGTTAATAATTTACTGCCTTTCGCCGGTGCGTGTACTTCTTCAGCGCGGTGTTCTGTAAACGTCGTTACAATTTGCTGTAGCGTTCGTGTAATCGGTGCATTTGGATACAGCTCCGAAAACGGTACTTGTTGCTGAACCGCTTTGCGAACAAGAGGTTCTTCTGGTAATGAGCCAAGTACGACAACATCTTTATGTAAAAAGTTTGTCATTACGGTACGCAAACGCTGTAACGTTTCCCGCCCTTCTTCTGCATCGTATACGCGGTTACAAATTAAATAAAAATTCTTTTGCGCATCCTTTAAGTAAATATATTTCATCATGGAATAAGCATCTGTAATCGAGGTCGGTTCTGAAGTAGTAATAACAACTATATCATCGACAGAAACGAGTAAATCTAAAGACCAATTCGTCGCACCAGCACCCATATCAAATACGATGTAATCGAATTGTTGCTGCAAGTATTCGAATGCTTCAATGAGCTTTTGGAACTGCGTATCCGTCCACTCAAGTAGGTTAGACATACCAGATCCGCCTCCGATATAGCATAAGCCATCCTCCCTCTGCAACATAACTTCTTCTAGTGATTTATTACCTTCTAAGTAATCTTTCAAACTATATGAAGCACTTTTCCCAATTAAAATATGAATATTTCCCATACCAATATCCATATCTACGATAATTACTTTTTTCCCTCGTCGTACAAGTTCAAGTGAGAAGTTCGTTGTAAAGTTACTTTTACCAACGCCACCCTTTCCACTAACAACCGCAATGGATCGGCCTAACTTGCCCTCATTTTGTAACAATTTTCTACGTAAGTTTTCTGCTTGATCCCTCATTCATGATCTCCTTGGAATAACAATGCGATTAAACGATCTAAAGATGCTTCTTCTATATCTTCAGGTACTTCTTGCCCAGAAGTATAGTAAGAAAGACCTTTATTATATTTAACCATTAAATTTATCATTGTGCCAATAGAATTCGTCTCATCAAGCTTCGTAAATAAAAACTTTTCAAACGGCACGTTCATAAATTGATCGATGACATCACATAAGTCTTGTTCCTTCGCTGTTGAAGATAACACAATGTATGTTTCCATCTCATCATTGAAATTTAATAATTTCGTAATTTCTTCCACGTGACGCTGCTCTTTATAATTTCGTCCTGCTGTATCGACAAACACAACATCTTGACGCTTTAAGTTGTCCATCGCTTGCTCATAATCCGTCAATGAATACACAACTTCCACCGGTGCTTGTAACAGTCCTGCATATGTTTTTAACTGTTCAATCGCCGCGATTCGGTACGTATCCGTCGTCATGAAAGCAACTTTTTTCTTTTTTTCAAGCGCTGTTCGTGCTGCGATTTTGGCGATCGTTGTCGTCTTTCCAACACCCGTTGGACCAAGTAAGTGAATGAATTTTTTCGATTCATTAAACCCACCTATTGGTAAATGTTGCAGTTTTGCTCGTAAAATTTTTGTCGTTGCTTGCTCCAACGCGATACGTGTTTTTGGCAACGTCTTTTTTTCAATCTGTTCGAAAAGCTCATCACCGATAACTGTGATGAGCTCTTCGTCTAGCTCTTGCTTTTTTAACATCGTTAAAAAGGCTGTTAGCTCTTTTGGATATTGTTGTTGTTGCTGTTGACGTGTCAATTCATGTAGCATCGCCTTTACATCGGCAAGTTCGCTGCGCAGCGACTCTGTATTGTCTACTGGCGCCGGCGACGTTTGCTTCTTAGACGATTCTGTTTTAATAATAGCTGTTGGTAATGACCCTTTCGCAGGCGCTGCTGTTGGCACTTCTGTGACGTGATCAATGCCTGCTGTTACTTCAAACGTTTTTGTCGACATTAAACCTAATAATTTTTTCTTTTTAATGACGCGCTGGCTGATGATGACCGCATCATCACCAAGCTCTGCACGTACTTTTTTCATGACTTCTGGCATTGTCTCTGCCGTGAATTTTTTCATTTTCATTCGACGTTCACCATCCCGACACTTTGAATTTCTATTGCTGCATCTAATTCATTATAAGATAGCACAGGAACTTGTGGGAAGTAGCGCTCTGTTAATTGACGTAAATACATACGTACAGCCGGTGAACATAATAAAATAGACGATTGCTCCATAAATGAGACACGCTCTACTTCTTTTGCGACAGCCTCTAAAATGTTTTGCGAATCTTGCGGGTCCATCGCTAAGTAGTTGCCATGCTCGGTTTGTTGAATGCTGTCGGCAATCATTTTTTCAATGCGTCCAGAAATCGTAATAACTTTTAATGTCGATTGGCCATTCGTATGCTGCGCAGTAATTTGACGCGCTAATGCTTGTCGTACGTACTCCGTTAAAATATCCGTATCACTCGTTAATTTCGAATAATCCGCCAGCGTTTCAAAAATAACCGGTAAGTTACGCACCGATACATTTTCTTGCAATAGACGACCAAGTACTTTTTGCACTTCGCCAATCGATAACGGTGATGGTGTTAATTCGTCGACTAAAATAGCATGCGTTTCGCGTAAATGATCGACAAGCTGTTTCGTTTCTTGACGGCCAAGTAAATCCGCTGCATTTGCACGAATAATTTCTGTTAAGTGTGTCGAAACAACACTTGGTGGGTCGACAACTGTATAGCCGTACATTTCAGCATCCTCTTTCACCTGCTCAGTAATCCACTTCGCCGGTAAGCCGAATGATGGCTCAATTGTATCGATCCCTTCAATCGAATCATCATCGCCAGGGCTCATTGCTAAATAATGATCGAGCAATAGCTCCCCGCGTGCTAACTCGTTGCCTTTAATTTTAATACGATATTCGTTTGGTTGTAGCTGAATATTATCTCGAATGCGTACAACTGGAATGACAATCCCAAGCTCTAATGCCAGCTGTCGACGAATCATGACAACGCGGTCTAATAAATCGCCACCTTGTGCTGTATCGACAAGCGGAATTAAGCCGTAACCAAATTCGAATTCAATTGGATCGACACTTAATAAGTTAACGACATTTTCAGGGCTCTTCATCGTATCGGTTGCCACTTCTTCCTCAAACTCTTGAATATCTTCAATCGTTTCTTTTTGATTGCGATCCATCATAAATGCTGTAATCGCTAATACACCGGCGATCGGTAATGTAATCCAATCTGGTAACGGCGTCACTAAACCAAGTAGCGCAATTGATACTGCTGCTACATAGAGCAGTTTTGATTGTGAAAACAGTTGTTTCATAATGTCCGCACCTAAGTTACCTTCTGATGCGGCACGCGTTACAACAATACCTGTTGCTGTTGAAATCAGCAGTGCAGGAATTTGTGATACTAAACCATCCCCGACCGTCAATTTCGAGAACTGTGCTGCAGCTTCGCCAAATTCAAGACCTAGCTGCATCATCCCGATTACCATACCGACAATTAAGTTGATGAATACCATAATAATAGCGGCAATAGCATCCCCTTTTACGAACTTTGTCGCACCGTCCATCGCTCCATAAAAGTCTGCTTCTCCCGATACTTTCGCGCGGCGTTCACGCGCTTCCTTTTCTGAGATCATACCGGCGTTTAAATCCGCATCAATACTCATCTGTTTCCCTGGCATCGCATCTAATGTAAAACGTGCTGCTACTTCTGCTACACGCTCAGAACCTTTTGTAATAACAAGGAATTGAATAATTACAAGTAATGCGAAAATAACAAGACCAACAACGATATTACCACCTGTTACGAAGTTACCAAATGTATCAACAACATCACCGGCATCTCCTTCTGCTAAAATGGCACGCGTTGTTGAAATACTTAATCCTAAGCGGAACAACGTTAACAATAAAATAACAGATGGGAAAATCGCGAAGTCAAGCGCTTCTTTCATATTCATTGCTGTTAATAACACAATTAAACTTAACGTAATGTTAATAATAATTAAAAAGCTTAACAGCCAAGTTGGTAGAGGGATAATAAGCATGGCTACGATTAAAATAACCGCACCTAAGACGCCCAAATCACTAAGTTTCATACATGCCCCTCCTGATTACATACTTTAAATTTTTCGCTTAATTCGGTATACATATGCTAAAATTTCAGCTACCGTTTTGAAGAACTCTTCTGGCACAGCGTCCCCGATTTCAACTTGGTCATACATCGCACGTGCTAACGGACGGTTTTCTACCATCACAACATCATGTTGCTTCGCAATTAGCTTAATTTTTTGTGCGACAAAATCTGTCCCTTTTGCGATGACACGTGGTGCTTCCATTGTGTCACCGTCGTACTTTAGCGCGATGGCATAGTGCGTTGGGTTTGTAATGACCACATCAGCATTTGGCACTTCTTGCATCATGCGGCGCATCGCCATTTCACGTTGCTTTTGTTTGATCTTCCCTTTAATTTGCGGGTCCCCTTCGACGTTCTTATGCTCATCTTTAATATCTTGCTTTGACATTTTTAAATTTTTCTCATAATCGTAACGCTGATAAAAATAATCAATGACAGAAATGAGTAATAGTACAAGCGCAGCAATAATGCCCATTATGCCGGTTAATGTTGCAATCATGGACATCGTATCTTGTGGATCCATAAACGCAAGCTTTAATACGTCCTCTAAATAAATCCAAATCACGACGACAGTCGCTGTACCAATAAGGGCAATTTTTAAAATCGATTTCACTAAATCGACAAGTGCACGCACAGAAAAAATCTTTTTAAGCCCTTTAATCGGATCCATCTTTTTCAAGTCAGGCTTTAGTGGATGACCGGTAAATAAAAATCCGAATTGTACTAAGTTCGCAGCAATCCCTGCAAACACACCTAGTGCCATTATTGGTACAACGATGATTGCCATTTCCATTAAAAATGTTGTATAGATTTTCATCGTTGACTCAATGGACAAATCTTCTACCAATACATACGTTTCCATTGCCTCACGTATAATATTCAAAATGCGCTCCTGCATAAAAGGGGCGATAAAAAATAGCCCGATAAACATAACGAGCAGTAAAATCGCTGCTGTTACATCTTGACTCTTTAACACTTGACCTTTTTTCCGCGCATCTTGACGTTTTTTAGGCGTTGCTTTTTCTGTTTTTTCGCCCGCAAAAAATTGCAAGTCTAAACGCAGTAATAATTCCATGCTACATCCCACCTAAAATCGTCATAAAATCGCGCATGCCGTAAATGGCCACTTCAATTAAGCGACGCATTACGTTGATCATCACACCCATAACAATAATTAAAAAAATAAAGCCCGCGACAATTTTAATTGGAAAGCCGACGACGAAAATATTCATCTGTGGCACCGTTTTACCAACAATCCCTAGCGCTAACGTGACTAAAAAGAGTGCAGCGACGACCGGTGCAGACATTTGAAATGCAATCGCAAATAGCGTCGTCATCATTTTCATTAAAAATACAGCAAAGCTTTCGTCTCCTGTATGAAGACCTAATTGATCAATCGCTATATATTGATAGCTGTAATAAATGCCATCGAGCAATAAATGATGACCATTCGTTGCTAACAATACAAGCAGCGTTAACACGTTAAAAAACTGACCCATGATCGGACTTTGAGCCCCTGTTTGCGGGTCAATAATATTCGCAATCGCAAACCCCATTTGGAAGTCAATTAACCCTCCGGCAATTTGCACTGCAGATAAAATTAAATACGCAATTAAACCGATGCTTAATCCGACGACAACTTCTTTTAATACAAACAATATGTATGTACCGTCAAACGCAATCGTAACATCCGGTGAAATCGTGTAATACATCGTCCAAGCAAGCACGATTGGCACCGCAATTTTTGCTTGTGACGGAATCGTTCGGTATGAAAAGAATGGCACGGTTGCAAAAAACGCCGTTAACCTTGCAACAATTAAAAGAAATACAGTTAATTTCGGTACTAAATCTTCCATTCACTCACCCTATGTAACGTGTTAAGTTATTTAAAATATCGTGAAAATAACTTGTCGTTTGTGACAGCATCCATGGGCCGAAAAATACGATTGCCACTAATACCGCAATAATTTTTGGTACGAATGCAAGCGTTTGCTCCTGAATCGATGTTGTCGCTTGGAAAATACTTACTAATAAACCGACAATTAATGCAACGAGCATAAGAGGACCGGCAACAATTAATATCATCCAGACAGCTTGTTCTGCAATTGTTATGACCATTTCTTGAGACATTGTTCGTTATCCTCCTAAAAACTCACGAGCAGCGATTTCATAACTAAATACCAACCATCTACTAACACGAATAATAAAATCTTAAACGGTAGTGAAATCATAACCGGTGGTAACATCATCATCCCCATTGCCATTAACGTACCTGCAACAATCATATCAATAACGATAAATGGAATGAAAATCATGAAGCCCATTTGAAAGGCTGTTTTCAATTCACTAATGACAAATGCGGGTACAAGCATCGTAAGCGGAATATCTTCCACCGCTGTTGGTGCTTCTGCTTCGTTATATTGTAAAAATAGCTCTAAATCTTGCTGACGTGTATGCTCAGCCATAAATTCTTTAAATGGAATAGCCGCTTTGTCATACGCTTCTTCAATGCCAATTTCCTCTGCAAATAACGGTTGCAATGCTTGTTCATTCACCTCTGTAAACACAGGGGTCATCACGAAAAATGTTAAAAACAACGCTAAACCAATAATGACTTGGTTTGGCGGCATTTGTCCTGTTGCAAGCGCTGTTCGTACAAATGAAAGTACAATGACGATGCGTAAAAACGACGTCATTAAAATTAAAATACTTGGTGCTAACGATAATACCGTTAACAATAACAATAATTTCACTGAGGTTGAGACGTTCGTTGGATCACTGTCAGCGAAAATACTGATAAACTCATTCATTTGTGATCGTCCTCCTTGCGCCATGCCTCAAGATCTTTCGTGCGATCTTTTTTGATTTCTTCCAATCGCTTATTTAATACACTTCCAAACGCTTCTGTTGATGATGTTGTATCCTTCTTTGTCCACTTGCGCAGCAGCTGTACAATATACGGTGTGCTATCACCAAACATTTGCTGAGAAGCATGAATGGCTTGTAATTGTGCCATCTCTTCTTCATCTGTCACTTCACGAAGAAGCTGTACGTTATCTCCTACACCAATTAACATCATTTTATTGCCTACTTTAACGAGCTGAATCGATTTTTGTTGTCCAACCGATACACCGCCCAAATTTTGCATTAATGCATTTTGCTGGACTTGCTGTGTTTGTTTCTTTAAAAACTTCAACACAAGGAACAATAAAATAATGACTACGACAAATGCGAGCATCATTTTGATGTAATCCCATGCATTAAAACCAACAGCTGCCGACTGGGGTTCCATTTCGGCAGCTGAAGGTGTAGTATCTGGGCATGCAACGTCTGGATTTTGTTCACATTCTTGCGTCGCGTTAATAGCATCACTTACTGAAGCTTGACTATGTATAGGTGCTCCGAAAGCAATAATCATTAATACAGCTACAAATGCTATCGCTCTAACTCGCTTCAAAATCATTCGTGCATGCATCGGATCAACCTAAAGCTTTTTGAATGGCTTCGATTACGCGGTCAGCTTGGAATGGCTTCACGATAAAGTCTTTTGCACCTGCTTGAATCGCGTCAATTACCATCGCTTGTTGGCCCATTGCTGAACACATAATAATTGTCGCGCCTGGGTTTGTTGCTTTAATTTCTTTTAATGCTGCAATACCATCTTTTTCAGGCATTGTAATATCCATCGTTACTAAATCTGGCTTTAATTCATTGTACTTTTCAACAGCTTGAACACCATCGGCTGCTTCTCCAACAACTTCATAACCATTTTTTGTTAAGATATCTTTAATCATCATGCGCATGAATGCTGCGTCATCTACAATTAGAATACGATTTCCCATAATTAATTCCTCCAATTTATACTATCGTAAATTATTCAAGCGGTCTGTTGGACTTGCGATGTCTGTAATACGCACACCAAAGTTTTCATCAATAACAACGACTTCACCTTTTGCAATTAAACGGCTGTTCACTAAAATATCCACTGGTTCCCCCGCAAGTTTATCCAGTTCAATAATCGACCCGCCCGTTAATTCTAAAATTTCTTTCACAGAACGCTTCGTACGACCTAATTCAACCGTCACTTGTAATGGGATATCGAGTAACATATTTAAATTTTGTGATTCCGCTGCAGATATTTGTGGTGCATCAAAACTTGTAAACTGTGCTTGTTGCACATTTACAGGTTGCTGCATCGGCGGCTGTTGATACATTGGTTGTTGCATCTGTGGCTGCTGATACATCGGTTGCTGATACATTGGCTGTTGATACATCGGCTGCTGCTGCATTGGGTCTTGCATTGGCGGTTGCTGATACATCGGTTGTTGCTGCATTGGATCTTGCATTGGTGGTTGCTGATACATCGGTTGCTGCTGCGGCATCTCCTGCTGCGGTGCAGATGTTGGTTGTTGTGGTGCAGCAGTTTGTTGTGGCTGCGCTTCTGCTACTTCGACCGCATTTTCAATTCCATCAGGTTCCCCCATTAATGATTTTACGACTTTTTTACTAAAGTTCAAAGGTAAAAGTTGCATTAAGTTCGAATCAATTAATTCGCCAATGCGTAAACGGAATGAAATTTTCACTAATAAATCTTCATCTGGGATGTTATCGGCACCTTCATCTTTTGAAATATTCATCAGATCGATCGTCGGTGGTGAGATATCTACCTTTTGATTAAACATCGTTGACATCGATGTTGCAGCAGAACCCATCATTTGATTCATTGCTTCTTGTACCGCAGATAATTGGATTTCTGTTAAGTCAATATTCGGGTTTAGTCCGTCGCCACCTAGCATTAAATCAGCGATAATCGCTGCATCTGATTGTTTAATAACCAGTAAGTTCATGCCTGATAGACCCGTTGTATATTCAACTTGTACCGCGACATAAGGATGTGGGAATTCTTCTTCTAAACGGTTACGGTTAATCATTGCCAAGCTCGGTGTTGTAATATCTACCTTTTGTCCTAAAAGTGCAGATAACGCCGTTGCTGAGCTGCCGAATGAAATATTTCCTACTTCACCTAACGCATCTTGTTCAAGTGATGTTAAATAATCGTCAATATGCAAATCTTGCTGCGCATCTGCTGATTCATCTAATAATGGTTTATCTAATGTTTCGCCTCGTAATAGAGCTTCAATTTCTTCTTGTGAAAGCATATCATCACTCATGTTCGTCAGCTCCTTTCAATGGGTCTAAAATTTGAACAGCCATTTTGCTGCCTACTTTACCTGCTTGTGCTGTAAATTTCGGTAAAGTGCCCACTTTAATTAATAATGGATCGTCTATTTTCTGGTTTAATTGTAGCACATCTCCAACCTGCATCGTTAAAAAGTCTTGAATCGAAATATCTGTGTTTCCAAGCTCTGTAATAACTGGTAATGAGGCCTCTTTCACGCGCGTCTCAAGTGCTCGTTGTTGTTCTGGTGACATTTGCTTCGTGTTGGACTGCATCCAATAGCGCACCGATAAGTTTGGTACAATTGGCTCAAGTACAACGTGTGGAATACAAATATTGATCATGCCACTCGTCTCACCGATAATCGTATTTAATGAAATGACGATTACCGTTTCATTCGGTGAAATCATTTGTAAAAACTGTGGGTTTACTTCTAACTCGACTAAAATCGGATCAATTTCAGCAACGTTTTCCCATGCTTCACGCAAGTTATCAAACGAACGTTCAAATAAGTTTGTCATAATTTTCGTTTCAATTTCTGTTAAATTATCAACGTTGCTATGACTTTCACCTGTACCGCCCATTAAGCGATCGAGCATCGAATATGCAATATTTGGATTAATTTCCATTAAAATATTACCATCCAATGGGGGTACTTCAAACACGTTTATTAATGTCATGTTCGGAATTGAGCGGACAAATTCTTCAAATGGAATTTGATCTACCGAAACAACGGTAATTTGCACATAGTTTCGCAGTTGCGCAGAAAAGAATGTTGTTAATAGTCGCGCAAAATTTTCGTGTATTCGGGTCAAACTTCGGATTTGATCTTTTGAAAAGCGAAGTGCACGTTTAAAGTCGTATACTTTTACTTTTTTCGTCTCTTCGTCCTTTTTGACATCCTCAGCTGTCATCTCTCCGGTTGATATTGCTGAGAGCAGCGCATCAATCTCGGATTGCGACAATACATCTCCTGCCATTTGCCCACCTCCTTATTTCTCATCTAGCAAAATTATTGAATAATATACGAAGTAATATATACTTTTTGTACTTCGCCTTCTTGCATTAGCTCATTTAGCTGTACTTTAATTGTGTTTTGGAAATCAATTTTACCTGTTTTACCTTCTAAATCTTCAGCTGTCATTTCAGATAATGTTTGAATGACAATGTTTTTCGTTTGGAATTCGCGTTTTAATAACTCTTCTGCCGCATCTTCACTATTTGTTTGAATTTTTAATGACATACGAACGAAATTGTTATCCATTAAGTTTGTCGTTAATTCCGGTACATCTACTGATGAAACGATAATTTCATCAATTGACGGTTCATTCGCATTGGCTGTTTCATTGTCATTGCCACCTAACTTTGTAATAACGACATAACCAACAACACCTAACAATAAAACCGTTACTAAAATGACAATCGATATCGTCATCATTTTATTCTTCATCTTCATCACCTCGTAAATCCGGATTCGAGAGCACTTGCACTTGCAAATAAAACTGTGCTACTTTGCGCTGCACTTCCTCTGCTGACTCTAACACAATATACTTCGTTTTATTTGTAAGCATAATCGTTGTATCTGGATTAGAATCAATCGTTTCTATGTATAATGCATTGAGCAGAAACGGCTTACCATTTAATTTCGTTAATTCAACCATAATATGAGGATCGACATTACTGAAGTAACGTCGATCCGCCCCTCCTCTACGCCGTATTTTACAGTGCGTTTATGTTATTAACGTTTTAAATTAACAAGCTCTTGTAAAATTTCATCTGATGTCGTGATGATACGCGATGTTGCTTGGAAACCACGTTGTGCAACAATCATTTCCGTAAACTCTTCTGATAAGTCAACGTTTGACATTTCAAGCGTACTTGATTGAATCGATGCTACACCTGCAACTGTCGCTACTTGTGCGTATGGATTTCCTGAGTTGGCTGTTGGACGGTAGTAGTTCGCGCCTACTTTTTCTAACCCGCCTGCGTTCGCAAACTTCGTTAAAATTAATTGTCCTGCATACTTCAGCTCACCATTTAAGTCTGTGTACGATACTGTACCATCTTGTCCGATGCTCATGCTTTGCGCTGTAATTGGTACACGAATTGTTCCTAGCTCACCTTCAGATGGTGTTAATACGCCGTCTTCAAAAAGGTTTGCCCCTTCGTCACCAGCAACGTTTGGTTTATCGTCTAGTAAAATCCCTTCGTCGTCTGCTGTGTCTGCATATTCATCTGCACGAACACCGACTAAGTATTTACCTTCAGAGTTTACTAAATAACCATTTTCGTCCATGTAGAAGTTTCCGGCACGTGTGTATAAAATGTTTGCGAATGCTTCTTCACCTGTTGCTTCAATAATGCCTTCATCTGAAGGTGCTTCTGTTGAATCTGCTACCATGAAGAATCCATCACCTGATAGCGCAAGGTCTAGCGTACGTCCAGTTGTTTGTAATGATCCTGTACCGTGTACTGTGTCGATTGCGGCAATTTGTGAACCTAGACCGACTTGCACTGGGTTGACACCACCACGTGTGATCGTTGGACCTGCTGCAGCACCTGCTGATTGTGAAATTAAATCTTTGAAAATAACGCGACCTTTTTTGAAGCCGTGTGTATTAACGTTTGAAATGTTATTCCCGATCACATCTAATTTTGTTTGGAAATTTTTTAATCCTGAAATACCTGAATACATAGCACGTAACATATATTATTTCCCCTTCCATTTTTAAAAGTTAGCTACATCTAGCGGTCAGTAGCTAAAGGCATCCGATTCGGTCCTGCCTTACAGTACAATCGTACCATCAATATTTGTAAAGATTTGTTCTTTCGCTTCCATGCGATTCATTGCTGTAATTACTGTACGGTTTTTCGCATTAATAATTAAAGCGGCTTGATCCATCAATACAAGTGGCTGTTGTACCCCTTTTTGTTGAGCGACATCCACTTTTTCGTTAATATGTTGCCATTGCTCTGGTGAAATGGAAATTTGACGTTCAATCAGCCGTTCATTCGCGTGCTTGCTGATTTTCAAAGTTGTTGTTGCTTCAATTGCTTGTTGAAAATGTTCATTAAACGCATGCGAGATGTTGCTGACGTTTTTTTTATACGTAGTCGGGTGATTCGCATGCAATGGAACTGTATAAATGTTCATAGGCTGCATTATTTCACCTCATTCGCAATACGTCATTGACTAACTGATGTTAGTTGTGCACCTTCAATTTGAGAACCATCTGCTAACGTGTATAACAGCTTGCCATCTTTATTGCTAACGGCTGTTACTTGCGACGTTTTTGTAAGTTCATCTAATAAATAAGATACCGTCTTCCCAATTAATGCGCTCGCTTGTACAAGTGAGTTGCTTTCTGTCGCTGGCGCTCCACCATCAAGTGCTAAACCTGCAATGTTGCCTGGTGTAATTTCTGTCCCATTATCCAGCGTGAATACAGGCGTTCCTTCAACGTATTGAATGGCTGTAATGACATTCTCACCAGATTCAGTAATAAACTTACCTTCTGCATCAACATCTTCAGTAACGGCTGTCCAGCTTACTTTACGCCCTAAAAACCCTGCGTATTCAATCAGCTGTGATTGTCCTTGTAAATCGACAAGCTTCTCAATCGACGACGTCATATTTTGCATTTGCTCTAACGTTGTAAACTGAGCCATTTGTGCAATGAACTCGGAGTTATCCATCGGTGCCGTTGGATCTTGATGTTGAAGTTGCGCAATCATTAGTTGTAAGAAAGCATCTTTACCTAAGTTACTATCGCCTGTTTTCTTTGTGTTTTTTGGTGCATTTGATAAGTAAAGGTCTGTTGAAATATTGGATGTAGTTGTCATGCGTCTCCCTCTTTCATCTGTTCTAAAAATTCTTCAAAGGTTGGCTGCTCTTCTACTACTTCTTCGTCCTCTTGTTCTTCCGCATTTTCACGCTGGAAGAAATTATTGAATAAATGCTGATCCGAACTATTCATATTGCGTGTTGCATCTTGCAATGATTGTGATACATCGATGCGGTCAATTTGAATGTTTTGTGCAGCGAGTCCTTGCTTTAACTGCTGTAGCTGAGATTCAAGCATCTCTTTTCCTACAGCCGTTGACGCCATTAAGCGAGCTGTTAATAACCCATCTTTATGCATCAGCTCTAAGCGCACTGTCCCTAAGTTTTCTGGATACAGTTTAATCGCAAGTTTTAATGTCCCTTGCTGATTCACAATTTGCTGGCGTTGAATGATCGCCTGCATTTCCTTCGCTAATGCTTCAGACTGCGCAGATGAATTCGTTGCTGGCAATGTAATCGTAACCGTTTGTGCTTTAGGCGCTTGCTGCTGTTGTAGCACCGTTACAGGCTGCTCTACGTCCGTTGTCACCGGCGCTTGCGTTACTTGTGGTTTCACAGCTGTAACATCTACAATCTTTTGCTGTAGCTGCGTAAACTGTTGAAACGGAATAAGTGGTGCTTGTGGCTTTTGCTCTGGCTGTGCTTGCACAAGCTCCTTCACATTTGCATGAAGTGCTTGTAGCATCTCTTTTAAGCTTGCTAGCTGTTGCTCTTGAGGACGTGTTAAATCAACCTTTGGACCAAGCGTTTCAATTACCTTTAAAAACTGCACTACTTTTTCCACTTCTTTTGGTGCTAGCTTCGCTTCCCCTTGCAACGCAGCCGTTAATTGCGCGATCAGCTCAAGTGCTTGTTCTTCTACAAGCGTTAATACATCCCAAACCGAGTCAAGCTGTACATCTTGTTCCAGTAAATCAGCTAACATTTGTTCAAGCTCTGCTACGTCAATGTTTAATAACGCGGCGATTTCTTCTAAGTTCATTAGCTCGTCAATTGGGACAAGTTCTCCCTCTGGACCGATTGGCACGAGCAATGTTTCGTCGTCAATCGGTAACTCGATTACGTCCTCGATTGTTTCAGCAGACATAACTTCGTCTACACGTTCAACCGTTTCCGCTACTTCATTTGTTGCAGGTTTTTCTACATTGTTAGACTTTTGTGTTGCTGTTGACGCCGATGTTAAGTAATCATCGAACTTACGATCAGCTGTTGCCGTCGTTTTACTTGTTGCTGTCGTAACAGAAGATTTTGTCACTGGTACGTCAAGCGCCTTAGTAGATGGCTGCAACATATTTGTAAATGCAATCGCCATACATAACCTCCTACTCTGTCATTAACGTTGTATAATGGGCCACTTTTTCTGGATCCATTTTTTCAAACAGTTTGGCTACAGTAGCTGTTTTTAAATTACTTAAAATACGTAACGCTTCTGCATCTGGTAATTGCGCAATGGCAGCTGCCGATTTTTTCGGAGACATCGCTTCATACGCTTTTACCACTTCTTCAAATTCCACTGAAGACGATTCCTGTTCACGCTGCAAACGCTCTAGTTCAAACGCTAGTTTTTCTTGTTCAATGAGCATTTGTTCCTTTTCGCTATTTGCGGTTGTAATTTGAGCTTGTAAATCTGCAATTTGGGCTTCTTTTTCCATAATTTCAGATTGCAACTCCAGCACTTTCCCACCTGAAACATCTGTATGATTCGAGCTCGTTGTCCCGTCTTTTGTGTCATCAGATGAAATAAATGGTAAAGATGAAGCTGTTTCACGCGCTTTTTCAAAAACGTTTACATTACTAATTTCCGCTACAACTAACACGACTGCTAATAAAAACATGAGCGGAATTAAAAACCAGTAAAATAACTTTTGAAAAATCCCCGGTGACTTTTGCACTTCAAGTTCTTCAATTTGTTCATTTTTTTTATTTTTTGCCATGAAATCACCTGATTTCCTTCTTGTTAAACGTAAGTGTGGAAAGTTCATCTAAGAAGATTGCTTCAACGCGAAGTTGTTCTTGTTGGAACTGTTCAAAGTCGCGTTCTTTCATCTTTTCGTACTTACGCACTTCCAAGTTTTTTTCGAGTAAACGTTCTTCATACCAGCTCATTTTTGCACGAGCTTGTACAACTTTTTGTTGTACCGTATCAACCATCTTTTCTAAGCTATCTAAAAAACGTGCATTTTGATGGATTTCTTCAATCGTTGAGCCATGCTGAAGACGCTCTGTTTGATACGCAAGCAATGCTTCTTTTTTACGAAGTAGCTCATACAACTTTGTCGCTACTTCTTCAAATGCCTGAACAGATGCTTTATACGCCTGTTCCGTTTCATTCTTTTCTTGCTCACGGACCGTTAAAATTTGTTCAAATCGATAAGCGTATTTCATCGTCTCATCATCCCATCGATAGCTGAATTATTTCTTGCGTTGTTTGATCTAATGACACATAGTCGCGGAACCCTTGCTTTAAGAAGCTTGTAATGAGTGGCTCATATTGAATCGCTTCATCGATGTCCTTTGACGTGCCGCGCTTATACGCACCAATGTTAATTAAATCCTCAGACTTTGCATACAAGAAGTACAACTCGCGTAAGCGCTCTGCTGCTTGACGATGCTCAGGTGTAGCAATATGGTTCATAAGACGACTGACGCTTTTTAGCACGTTAATGGCAGGGTATTGCCCTTTGTTCGCTAAGTTACGATCTAGCACAATATGTCCGTCTAAAATCCCTCGAACGGTATCTGCAATCGGCTCATTCATATCATCACCATCTACAAGCACCGTATAAAACGCGGTAATCGAACCATGTTTATTCGTTCCTGTACGCTCTAACAGTCGCGGTAAAATGGCAAAAACAGAAGGTGTATATCCGCGTGTTGCAGGTGGTTCACCTGTTGCTAAACCAATTTCACGCTGCGCCATCGCGACGCGTGTTACCGAGTCCATCATGAGCATAACGTCCATGCCTTTGTCGCGGAAATATTCAGCAATCGCCGTTGCGGTAAACGCTGCTTTAATACGCATAAGTGCGGGTTGATCGGATGTTGCACAAACGATAATCGAACGGCTTAATCCTTCAGGTCCTAAATCGCGCTCGACAAACTCCAGCACCTCACGTCCACGCTCTCCTACAAGCGCGATAACGTTTAAGTCTGCTTTCGTATTGCGTGCAATCATTCCGAGCAATGTACTTTTCCCGACACCCGAACCAGCAAAAATACCAATCCTTTGCCCCTTCCCTACCGTCAACATGCCATCAATCGCTTTTACGCCAACTTCTAGGCGCTCATCAATTGGTGGACGCGCTAGCGGATTTGGTGGGTCATTTTCAGTCGGGACAGTGACGAGCCCTTTTGGTAGCGGTTGGCCATCGAAGCGATTGCCCATCGCATCAAGCACTTGCCCAATCAACTCCGGTCCAACCTTCACTTCTAGCGTCGCGCCCGTTCCTTCAACTAAACAGCCTGTTGAAATTTCTTGTAGCGCTGTATACGGCATTAACACGACAATTTCATCTTTAAAGCCGACTACTTCTGCTAAAATAATTTGATGACCATGACGAGCTGATTGCACATGAATTTTACAAACATCACCAATCGAGCTTTCTGGTCCTTGTGACTCTACCATTAGCCCAACAACGCGTGAAACACGTCCGTACTTTTTTAATGTCGGCACATTTTCAATATGTTCAAGCAAATCAGCTGCTTTCATTTTTCATCATTCCTTACTGTACAGTAATTCGCTCAGCGCTTTACGTAGCTCCTGTAGTTGCGTATCAATGCTCACTACAATTCGACCGTGATTTGTTTCAATGTAGCTTTCGGTCGCCTGTAAATCTTCATTGACAAACACTAAAAACGGAACATCTGGTGGGAACATCGTCATTAAGTCTTCGCGGTTTGCACAAATTAATTCGTAATATTCCGGCGCTACATATACTTTGATCAGCTTCATTTCTCGGGCATCTTTTAACGCCTTTTGAATAATCGACACGAATGCTTCATCATCGCGCTCAAGTACAACGCCGATAATTTGTTCAGCAGATTTCATTGCAAGCTCTAAAATTACAGCTTCTTGCGCTTCCATATATTGTAGCGCTTGTTGCTGCGCTTCATTCATCGTCGCATTGGCCGTTGCAAGCGCCTGTGCTAAATCCGCTTGTGCCTTTAGCGTTCCTTCCTCATAACCTTGTTGGAAGCCGCTGTCATAAGCTTGCTGCTGTAACTCCGGCAAACTTTCTTCAAACGCTTGCTGTGCTTCTAGCAACTGTTGTTGTTGCTCCGTCGCTTGCTGTGCAAGTTGTTCGCGCTGCTGTTCGATTTCGCGATTCGCTTGTTCAAATAAACGATCGCGTTCAATCATTATTTCTTCTAACGTCGGAACATGTGGTGCTTCTTCGGTTTCTGCGTCTCGCCCAAACGTTTCAGGTTGAAACATCGGACGAATCGCAATTTCCTTTTGTTGTTCTTCTTGCTTGTTGTAATGAATGGAACGGATAATTCTAGACAATGATGTCATCTCCTCCGCCACGAGCAATGATAATTTCGCCTGAATCTTCTAATCGGCGTGTTACTGCTACAATACGCGTCTGTGCATCTTCTACATCGCGCAGTCGAACAGGTCCCATAATTTCCATTTCTTCGCGGAACGTTTCAGCCATACGCTGAGACATGTTGCGGAATAAAATATCTTTTACTTCTTCGCTTGAAATCTTCATTGCTAGTAGCAAGTCTTCATTTTCACAGTCGCGAATAATACGTTGAATTGCACGTGCATCGAGCGTAACGATATCTTCGAATACGAACATGCGCTTTTTAATTTCTTCAGCAAGCTCTGGATCGCGAATTTCGAGTGCATCGAGAATCGTTTTCTCTGTTTGACGGTCTACACCATTTAACACTTCGACTACTGCATCGACGCCGCCTGTTTCTGTGTAATCTTGCGTCACAGTTGACGATAGCTTACGCTCAAGCACCGATTCAATTTCGCTAATCACTTCAGGCGATGTTGATTCCATCATCGCAATACGCTTTGCAATATCTGCTTGTACTTCCTGTGGTAGCGACGATAAAATAACACCTGCTTGCGCTGGTTCTAAATACGATAAAATAAGCGCAATTGTTTGTGGATGCTCATTTTGAATAAAGTTAAAAATTTGTCCTGGATCTGCTTTTCGCGCAAAGTCGAATGGGCGCACTTGCAGCGATGACGTTAAGCGATTAATGATTGCTTGTGCTTGTTGCTCTCCTAACGCTTTTTCAAGAACCGTTTTCGCATAGCCAATACCGCCTTGTGAAATGTACTCTTGCGCTACTGCAATTTGATGGAACTCTTCAATAATGTCTTCTTTCGCTTGTGAATCGACCTTTTTAACGCTTGAAATTTCAAGCGTTAAACGTTCAATTTCCTCTTCACTTAAATGTCTGTATACCGAGGCAGATACTTCTGGTCCTAATGAGATTAAAAGGAGCGCAGCTTTTTGTTTGCCTGATAATTCTTTGTCTTTCTTAGACATAGCCGTACCTCCCTTTTAATCTTCAGCAATCCACGTGCGTAATAATTTCGCAAATTCTTCTGGTTTTTCTTTTGCCATGTTTTCTAATTGCTTACGACGAATTGTTGCTTCGCTATCGTCCTCTGTTTGAATATCTTCAACGATGAGTTCTTCTTGTTCTTCAAGAAGAGCAAGCTCGTCTTCTTCCTGACGCTTCTTACGTGCACGAATAATGTAGATTACAAGTAATGCAATTGCTGCGACTAAAATACCGCCAACAACATATGCCCACCATGGAATAAATGGTGCTTCTTCTACTTCGCCTGTTTCCATACCGTATAATTGTTGAACAGATACGACGATTTTTTCGCCTACTTGCTCTTCTGTTAACGCTTCTACCGATGATTTATCAATTGTTGTACGCACGATTGTTGAAAGCATTGCTTCCACATCTTCTGCTAATCCTGCTGGTAAAGAAGCTGGATCGTCTGGCGTTGGTGGTTCAACAACAACTTGAATACCTAGGTCACGAATTTTATACGGGCTTTCTGAAATTTCACGATGAATTTCATTGACGCCGTAATTTAATTGCTCTTCCACACGCTCATATTCCCCATCACCAAACGCACCTTCATTGTACGTCGTGAAGTTGTCTGTCGTTGTGTCAGCTTCCGGTTCCCCTGTTGCTGCAGCGCCTGTACCTGTGTATGTCTCACTAATGTTTTGTGCACTGATGATAATGCCTTGCATATTTTCTTCATCAACAGGTGTTAATAAATCCTCTTGGCGATTTTCCTTGCTGAAATCGATATCTGTTGTGACAGAGACAACTACTTTCCCTGCGCCCATTAACGAGCCGAGTAAGCTTTGTACTTGACGCTGTAAATCACGTTCGATTTTTTCTTTGATCATCATTTGATCCGCCACTACAGATGTCGATGATTCAACATCTACTAATGTGAAGTCTTCTGAGTATTGGTTTGTAATGACGATGTTTTCTTGCTTTAAGTTTGGCACACTCATCGCCACTAAATTATATAGCGTTTTAATTTGATCCTCTGAAAACTGATGACCTAACGCTGTTTGTAAAATAACAGTCGCTGTTGGCTCTTGTGTTTTGTCCGTTAAGAACACACCTGTTTCAGGCATTGCAATCATAACGTTCGCATTGTTGACACCATCAATTTGACGAATTAAGTTCGCAAGCTCCGTTTGCATTGCAGATAGTTGTAATACGTCAAATTCATTGTCTGTCATACCAAAGCCTGCGTTATTCCAAAATGTTGAATAACCGTTACCCGCACCACTAGGTACACCTTCTGAGGCAAGCTGTAATTTTAAAGATTCTAACTGTTCTTCCGGAACGCTAATAGACGTTCCACCTGTACCTAATTCATAGTCTACAGCTAAACCGTCAAGTGACGTTTTCACTTGCGCAGCTTCTTCCAATGTTAAATCCGTGAATAATGGCACATATGTCGTTCTCGTTAAAAAGAACGTTAACGCAGCAGCTATTAAAATAACTGCGACGACGGAGCCAATAATGGTCCCTTTTTGTTTTTTACTGCGGCTCGACCAAAATTGGGTGGAGTCCGTTTTTAGTTTATTCAATCGTTCATTCATTATGTACCCTCCGGTATTCGTGAAGTACCCCACCTAATTGTAAAATATAGTACCAAACGTGTTAATTAGCCGTTTGCTGTTTGAAATGGCTTATCAACCAACATGAGCTATTACACGCTCATACGCATCATCTCTTGATACGCTTCAACTGCTTTGTTTCGTACTTGCATCGTTAATTCTAATGATACGCTAGCCTTTTGTGAGGCGATCATCACATCATGTAACTCAATATCGCCGCCATTGATCAATGTATTCGTCGCTTGATCTGAAGCAATTTGTTGTTCATTGACACCTGCAATCGCTTCCTTCAACGACTGAGCAAAGTTTTGCTGTGATTGAAACGGCGTTTGACGTGCTTGATCTACCTGCATTGAAGCTAAAGAACTGTTTGAAATTGCTGTAATTGCCATTTTTTATACCCCCTATTTACCAATTTCTAAAGCTTTTGTTAACATTGACTTATTGGCATTAAAAACGGTAATGTTCGCTTCATATGAGCGTGTTGCAGACATTAAATCGACCATCTCTGTTAATAAATCGACATTCGGTGTTTCAACGTATCCTTGTTCATCGGCATCTGGATGTGTTGGGTCATAGACAAGTTTAAATGGCGTTTCAGTATCTTCGCCAATTCGAGTTACTTTCACACCATTTCCTACGCCTTCTTTCACTTGAATACCCATTGCTTGATTCAAGAAATTCGAAAAGCTACCTTCTTGAGCTGTCATTGTTACCGTTTTGCGACGATATGGATCCCATGTACCATCGGCGTTTTGCGTCCCTCGTGTTGTGTCCACATTCGCGATGTTTGATGACGTAACGTCCATGCGAAGACGTTGCGCCGTTAATGCTGAGGCAGTCGTATTCATACTATGAAAAATTGACAAGCTTATTGCCCTCCTTTAATCACTGTTTTTAATGTGTTCAGCTTTCCATTTACTCGATCGATTAACGCATTGTAATAAATTGTGTTTTCTGCCATTTTCGCTTGCTCCGCGTCCATATCAACACCATTTCCGTTTTGACGATAACGTAAATTCGTGTAGCTATATACACCATCGGACGTTTCAGATTGTTTAAATTCATAGTGTCGTGTATCCGTTCGATGTGCGGACATTGTTTCCGTTTCTGCATCACGCAGCATTTTCGCAAAGCTCACATCTTTTGCTTTATACTTTGGTGTATCGACATTGGCAATGTTTTGAGCAATTGTTTTTTGCTTCGTCGCAGAATATTTCAATCCAGACTCTAAACTGCTAATTGTACCTGCAAATAAATTCATTTTTACACCTCACTAACATCGTTACAGTTCAACAAATTGATTAACTTCTATTGTAATTAACATTTTAAACAGTGTCTATTGTCTTTCGCCAAAATAAACTAGTCGCTTATGACTATTTTAAGGGCTGCATATCTACGTTTCTGCCATAAGCACCCACCTTGTGAACTAGTAAAAAATGCATAATTCTTGTTTAACTAAGCATTTTTATTCATGTAGTTTACACTAGAAATACAGTGTAAAACCGAGCTAACAACGTTTACAAAATAGTGAAAAAGACAGACTACGTAGCAGCACTCAAAATATGCTGTACATAATCTGTCCGTCACAAAATAGTCACTTTTATAGAGTTTACAGTTTCGTAAAAAGGGTAAATTAAAGGTTACTTCATTTTAATTTCAGCTAAAGCTGTTAAAAATTTATCATTTAACACTTTAATATATGTGCCCTTCATGCCTAAAGAACGTGATTCAATAACACCTGCTGATTCTAATTTACGTAATGCGTTTACGATCACAGAGCGTGTAATACCAACGCGGTCTGCAATTTTAGACGCAACTAATAAACCTTCGTTGCCATCAAGCTCTTCGAAAATGTGCTCGATTGCTTCTAATTCTGAGTATGATAATGAATTGATCGCCATTTGAACAACCGCTTTTGAACGTGCTTCCTCTTCGATTTCCTCTGATTTTTCACGTAAAATTTCCATACCAACTACAGTAGCACCGTATTCAGCTAAAATTAAATCATCATCTTCAAATTGTGCTGCAACGCGCGCTAAAATTAATGTTCCTAGACGCTCACCACCACCGATGATTGGTACGATTGTTGTTAAGCCATCGCGGAATAAGTCTTTGTTTTCCACAGGGAATGCTGTGTAATCGCTATCGATGCCAATGTTTGAAGATGTTTCTGTAATTGAGAATAAGTTTTGTGTATATTCAATTGGGAATTGACGCTCTTCGAACATTTTTTTAATGCGCTCGTTTTCAATTTGTTGGTGAATTGATAAACCTAATAATTTACCTTTACGGCTTACGATAAATACGTTTGCATCAATGATGTCACCTAACGTGTCTGCCATTTCTTTAAAGTTTACTGGCTTACCAGCTGACGCTTGTAGCATCGAGTTAATTTTTCGAGTTTTTGCTAATAAATTCATAATATATTTAGATCCTCCTGATCGACTACCGACCATTTTTTTATTTTCATAATTCACTTAATATTCTAAAGGTTTTCACAATTTATTGAAAATAATATGCTTGAATAACTATAAAATAAATTGTGTTAAATCTTTATTTTTCACAATTTCGCCTAACTTCGCATCCACGTAAGCAGGTGTAATCGCAATATGTGCTGGCGCAATTTCTGACGCCTCAAACGATAGTTCCTCTAACAGGCGCTCTAAAATCGTATGCAAACGACGTGCACCGATATTATCTGTTTCTTGGTTCACTTCCGTTGCCACTTCTGCAATGCGCTCAATCGCATCATCTGTGAAATCGATTGTGACACCTTCTGTTTCAAGCAATGCTTTATATTGTAAGATGAGCGATTGATCTGGCTCATGTAAAATGCGGACAAAGTCTTCTTTCGTTAACTTTTCAAGCTCCACACGAATCGGGAAGCGCCCTTGTAATTCAGGAATTAAATCAGATGGTTTCGCAACGTGGAAAGCACCTGCTGCGATAAACAGCATGTAATCCGTTTTTACCGGACCATATTTCGTCGTCACCGTTGAACCTTCAATAATTGGTAAAATATCGCGTTGCACCCCATCACGTGATACAAGTGCATTGCCGCCACTGTTTCCTTTTGACGCAATTTTATCAATTTCATCGATGAAAATAATGCCCGCTTGTTCCGCACGAACGACCGCTTCTTGCGTCACTTCATCGTTATCAATTAGCTTCGCTGCTTCTTCAACCGTTAAAAGACGACGCGCATCCTTCACTTGCACACGACGCTTTTTCGTCTTTTTCGGCATTAAGTTTGATAGCATGTCCTGCATGCCATTGCCAGCCATCTCCATCCCTGAACCTTGTAGCGCATCAAAGATCGATGGCGCTTGCTCGGTCACTTCAACCGTTACCCATTCGTTTTCAAGCTTGCCAGCTGCTAAATCAAGCGCGACTTGTGCACGCTTTGAGCGCACTTCTGCTTGCTCTGCTCCATCTTCTTCTTGCGGTTGTTGACCACCAAACAATGCTTCAAATGGATTTTGTGTCGCTTGTTTTTTACGTAATACCGGCACAAGCAGCTTCACAATTTGCTCATTTGCTAGTTGCTCCGCTTGCTCTTTCACCGCTTCCATCTTTTCTTCTTTCACAACGCGGACCGATGACTCCACTAAATCGCGCACCATCGATTCAACGTCGCGCCCAACATAGCCGACTTCCGTGAACTTCGTCGCTTCCACTTTAATAAATGGTGCGTTCGTTAACTTCGCAATGCGACGAGCGATTTCCGTTTTCCCGACACCTGTTGGACCAATCATTAAAATGTTTTTTGGAATCACTTCATTTTTTAAATCTTCTGGTAATAAGCTTCTGCGGTAACGGTTACGCAGCGCTACGGCCACGGCACGCTTTGCGTCGTTTTGCCCGACGATATGGCGATTTAAATGCTCAGTAATTTGTTTTGGTGTTAAATGTTTTGTCATTATAAAACCTCCAAAATAATATTATGATTTGTAAATACGCAAATATCGGCGGCTGTTTCAAGCGATGCGTGCGCAATCTCTTTTGCTGATAACGTATCGCCGGCAAATTTCTTCAACGCACGACCTGCAGATAACGCATAGTTTCCACCTGAACCAATCGCTAAAATGCCGTCATCTGGCTCAATTACTTCTCCTGTTCCTGAAACGAGCAATAACGTTTCCTTGTCCATCACAAGTAATAGCGCTTCAAGTTGACGTAGCATTTTATCGCCGCGCCACTGCTTTGCGACTTCCACTGCTGCACGTTGTAAATTACCGTTATATTCATTTAATTTTGTTTCAAACATTTCAAACAATGTAAACGCGTCTGCTACTGAGCCTGCAAAACCGGCTAATACTTGACCGTTAAACAAACGACGTACTTTTTTCGCTGTTGCTTTCATCACAACTTGATTCCCTAATGTTACTTGACCGTCACCAGCCATTGCGCATTCGCCGTTATGCTGGATTGCAAAAATTGTTGTTGCATGAATTTGCCCCATACTTTCCACTCCTTTTATGCCCTTGGATGTGCATTCATATATGTTTTTTTCAAATGCTCTTTTGTTACGTGTGTATATACTTGCGTTGTCGATAGTTGTGCATGTCCAAGCAACTCTTGAACAGAGCGAATGTCCGCACCGTTATTAAGTAAATGCGTCGCAAACGTATGACGCAGCATATGCGGATACAGATGAAGCTGCACCGCCGCTTTGTCGACCATTTGCTGTAAAATATGCCGCACGCCTTTTGCTGTTAATGGTCCACCACGCATATTGACGAATACGTGTGCATGTTGTTGTGTCTTCATAATGCGTGGACGTGCATACTCTACGTAATATGCTAACGCATTTAACGCATATTGACCAAATGGAACGATTCGCTCTTTTTTTCCTTTACCGGTTACACGTATAAAGCCGTACTGAAAATCTATATGTGCTAGCTCAAGTGCAAGCAGCTCGCTAACACGTACACCGGTTGCATAGAATAGTTCCAACATAGCGATATTGCGAATAGATTGCAAATCATCGCCTTCATTCGCCTGAAAAATTTGGGCCAGTTCTTCCGCGTAAAAAAACTGCGGCAGCTTCTGCTCTTTTTTCGGATGGAACAGCGCGGTAAACGCCGTAATATCAAGTTCAAATTGTTTGTTTAAAAACGCAAAAAAAGAACGAATCGAAGAAATTTTTCTCGAAATCGTCGTTCTCGCTTTTTGTTCTTCATATAGTTTCGTAATAAAGGCGCGCGCATGTATGTATTCTACATGCTCCAGTTGCTGTAAGCCTTCTTGCTGTAAAAACGTGATAAACTCCTCAACATCGTACGCATATTCACGAACGGTATGGATCGATAACATACGTTCTGCTTGAATATAGTATACAAATCGGTCCATTGCTTCTGTAAATGTTAGTCGCATTATGTACCTCCGTAATTGTCCATGAAGGAAGTAGCAGAAACTCTGCTGATTTATTCGTTAATATAAAAGTTCACCTTTAGACAATAGACGTAAAACAGTCATCTGACAAGTAGTAAATACTATTTTTTAATATTTTTTTATGAATTACAAAAAAGTAGTGCTACAAATACCATACTGCTTACATTCAATATTTCATATTACTTCAACGTTTGCAATGAAAAAGCCTTTAAGATTATATCAAGTCTTAAAGGCTTTTTCAAACTAAAGTTCAGTTGTTTTCACAAAGTTCTCAATTGCTTGTAATGCGCGGTTTGCGTGACGCTCTGCACGCTCTGGCTTTGATTTAATGCGCTCGCCTAATTCCGGGAAGATCCCGAAGTTTACATTCATCGGTTGGAAGTTTTTCGAATCCGCTTCTGTAATGTAGCGCGCCATTGAGCCAAGTGCTGTTTCAAACGGGAAGATTAACGGCTCTTCACCCATTGCTAAACGAGCAGCGTTAATGCCTGCGATTAAACCAGAACCTGCTGATTCCACATAGCCTTCAACACCTGTCATTTGACCTGCGAAGAAAATGTTTTTGTCAGCTGCTAACTGATACGTTTTTTCCAACACTTTTGGTGAGTTGATAAACGTGTTGCGGTGCATAACGCCGTAGCGAACGATTTCCACATTTTCTAAACCTGGAATCATCGAGAATACGCGCTTTTGCTCGCCCCATTTTAAATGCGTTTGGAAACCAACGATGTTGTAAAGCGTACCTGCTGCATCGTCTTGACGCAATTGTACAACCGCATATGGACGCTTACCAGTTTTCGGATCTTCTAAACCAACTGGCTTCATCGGTCCAAATGTCATCGTTTTTTCACCGCGTGCTGCCATCACTTCGATTGGCATACATCCTTCGAAATACTTCTCTTTTTCGAATTCTTTTAACGGTGCACATTCCGCTTCGATTAACGCTTGACGGAACGCATCAAATTCTTCCTTCGTCATTGGACAATTTAAGTATGCTGCTTCACCTTTGTCGTAACGTGATTTCAAGTACACTTTGTCCATATTGATCGAATCTTTTTCTAAAATCGGTGCTGCTGCATCGTAGAAGTATAAGTAATCTTGACCTGTTAAGTTTTGAATTTGTGCCGCTAGTGCTTCTGACGTTAACGGACCTGTTGCGATTACCGTAATACCTGCTGGAATTTCTGTTACTTCTTCGTTAATGACTTCAATGTTTTCGTGGTTGCGTACCATTTCTGTTACGTACGCTGCGAATTCATGACGGTCTACCGCTAACGCACCACCAGCTGGTACAGCACATTGATCCGCTGCTGCCATAATAACTGAATCAAGCTTACGCATTTCTTCTTTAATAACACCTACTGCATTCGTTAAACCGTTTGCACGTAATGAGTTTGAGCAGACAAGCTCTGCGAATTTATCGGTATGGTGCGCTGGTGTTTGCTTCACTGGACGCATTTCGTGTAAACGAACCTTTACGCCGCGCTTTGCGATTTGCCAAGCGGCTTCACTACCGGCTAAACCGGCACCAATAACGTTAACAATTTGTTGAGACATATTTATTTACCTATCTTTCTTTTATTGAGTCGGCGCTTCTTCGTAGTCACATTTCGTACATTGAATTTGCACGCCTTTTTTAATTTTCTTCTCCACTAATAATGCACTACATTTTGGACAAGGTCTACTAATTGGCTTATCCCATGACACGAATTCACATGTTGGATATTGATCACAGCCGTAGAATAAACGCTTCGTTTTACTTTTACGCTCGACGATTTGCCCTTCTTCACAGTCTGGACATTTCACACCAATTTGTTTCATGATCGCTTTTGTATTGCGGCAATCTGGGAAGTTTGAACATGCCATGAACTTGCCATAGCGTCCTAATTTAAATACCATTGGCGATCCGCACAATTCGCAATCTTCACCGGCAGGCTCGTCTTTAATAACGATTTTTTCCATCTCAGCGTCTGCGTACGCCACGCGTTTTTCGAAGTCTTGGTAAAACGCATCGATGACCTCTACCCATTGCTTTTGCCCTTCTTCTACTTCGTCTAAGTCATGTTCCATTTTCGCTGTAAATTCAATGTTTAAAATTTCAGGGAAAAACTCAATCGTTGCCCAGTGGACAATTTCACCAAGTTCGGATGGCACGAAGCGCTTCGTCTCCAGCGTTACATATCCACGCTTTTGAATCGTATCAAGCGTTGGTGCATATGTCGATGGACGACCTATGCCTAGCTCTTCTAACGTTTTCACTAAACGCGCCTCTGAGTAACGTGGTGGAGGCTGTGTAAAGTGTTGCTTCGGCTCAATTTGAATCGAGTTGACCGTATCGCCAATCTCCATCGCTGGTAACAGCTTATTTGTTTCTTCCGTTTGGTCGTCTGTACCTTCAATGTATAGCTTCATAAAGCCGGCAAACTTCACTTGTGAACCGTTTGCACGGAACTGAACATCGCCATTTTGCAAATCTACCGTCATCGTATCTAACACAGCTGGTGCCATTTGGCTGGCGATAAAACGCTCCCAAATCAGGCGGTATAAACGCAGCTGATCACGTGATAGTACATTTTTTAGCGTATCTGGTGAACGCAATGTACTCGTTGGACGAATCGCTTCATGCGCATCTTGTGCATTCGTTTTCTTCTTCGCAATTTTTTGCTCTGTACCGACAAACTCTTGTCCATATGTTGCTTCAATGAACGATACTGCCTCTGTTTTTGCCGTATCTGAAATACGCGTCGAGTCGGTACGCATGTACGTAATTAAACCGACTGTACCTTCTTTTTTACCGATATCAATACCTTCATACAGCTGCTGCGCAAGCATCATTGTCTTTTTTGCACGGAAGTTTAATTTACGCGCAGCTTCTTGTTGCAGCGAAGACGTTGTAAATGGCTGTGCCGCGTTACGCTTACGTTCTTTACGTACAACGTTTGTCACTTCAAACGCTTTTCCTTCAATGTTGTTGAGCACTTGTTGTACGTCGGCTTCATTTGTCAGCTTCATTTTTTGCTCACCATCGCCATAATAAAGCGCGCTAAATGGTTTTTTGCCTTTTTCAAATTCGCCTTCGATCGTCCAATATTCCTCTGGTTGGAAGCGTTTAATTTCTTCTTCGCGTTCAATAATTAAACGAAGCGCAATCGACTGTACACGTCCTGCCGATAATCCTTTTTTCACTTTCTTCCATAGAATAGGGCTGATGTTGTACCCAACTAAACGGTCTAAAATACGACGCGCTTGCTGTGCATCAACTAAGTCCATGTTGATTGGGCGTGGGTGCTTAAATGACTCGACAATCGCGTCTTTTGTAATCTCATTAAACACAACGCGACAATCTGAATGAATATCGATGTTTAATGCGGTCGCTAAATGCCACGCAATCGCTTCCCCTTCACGGTCGGGGTCGGCTGCTAAATAAATTTTCTTCGCTTTTTTCGCCGCTTGTTTAAGCTCCTGTAGCACAGGACCTTTCCCGCGAATTGTAATATATTTTGGTTCGTAGTTGTTGTCTGTATCGATGCCCATTTGTGAGCGTGGTAAGTCACGCACATGTCCAATCGATGCTTTTACTTTATATTTTTTACCTAAATAACGTTCAATTGTTTTTGCCTTTGCAGGTGATTCTACAATTACTAAATAATCCGCCATCATACATCCTCCTTCTAAAATGAGAGGTTCTTTTAATTACATTTACGACTGCATGCTCGTAGTCATATGCTAGCGGATTATGTGTTTCTTCCATTTAAAAATGGATGAGGATAAAGTGACATTTAGCACAAACATAATCTTCGTACCTACATGTAACTGTCAATCATTCATTTCGCTAACAGTATGATTTTTCAACGAGAGCATCTCATTTCCGAGTAGCGTCGTTTGAAAAGAATATCTGTTGCAAAATGTATAACAGATTTTCATATAATGCAACTTTTTTTCAATTTTTATGTTGAAAATGTTGTAAAAAACGCGGCATTTCTTCAAGCGTTAAGGCGGTCGCTCCTTCGGCTATGAGCGCATTTGGACTAGCAGATAACGGTGAAAAAATATTTCCTGGCACCGCATAAATATCCTTTCCATGTGATAATGCATAGTCAATTGTGCTCATCGTACCACTTTTTTTCTCCGCTTCGGTTACGATGACCGCTTCACTTAAACCACTAATAATCCGGTTACGCATCGGAAAATGCCATTTTTGCGGCGCATTATAATACGGATATTCCGTAACGAGTGCATAGTGCGCGGCGATGTAATCCGCAAGCGCCTTATGTTGTTTTGGGTACATGTAATGAAAGCCATGACCGACCACGCCGATCGTTGGACATTGATGCCTAATTGCCGCCTCATGTGCAAATGAATCTGCGCCTTTTGCTAAGCCACTTACAATGACCACACCTGCTTCTTTACAATGCGGCATCAGTTGCTCCATTACTGCGCGGCTATAATCCGTTGCTTTTCGAGAGCCGATGATGGCAATTGCACGCTGCTGTAAGTATGTGACGTCACCTTTCACATACAGTATAAGCGGCGGGTCATAAATGTCATATAGCGCCCGTGGATAATTTGAAGCACCGTACATCAGGATATGAATATGTTGCTCCGCATAAAATGCCGCAATATTTTTAGTGCGCGCACGTTCAAATTGTTGTTGGTACTTTTTTGCTTGGGCAATGGAACAGCGCAAATACATGCTAATGTCAGCGGGAGAATACGTTAAAAAGTGGTCGAATTGTGGGTCTTGTTGCAAATACGTACGCAGTTGCTTGTAATGCAACGGTGCGATTTGATGGAAGGTTAATAAATTTTCGTTCACGGGGAAAAAGCCTCCTCTTTTATTATTTTTTCATAATAAAATGGCGCTTAAAAAAGAGGGAAAAAGCTCAGCGCTAAAACGTTTGCCAAGCTTTTTCTCTTATGAAGTTATAAGCGAATATTAATGCGTTTTACACGCGTCGTATAAGCCTTTTTCTTTAATTACTTTAATTAATGTTTCACCGATAACAGATGGTGTTGGTGCTACTTCAATACCTGCTGCGTTCATCGCTGCAATTTTATCAACTGCTGTACCTTTACCACCAGAAATGATCGCACCTGCGTGACCCATGCGCTTGCCTGGAGGTGCTGTTTGTCCACCGATGAAGCCGACAACTGGTTTTTTCATGTTTGCTTGAATCCACTCAGCTGCTTCTTCTTCGGCTGTACCGCCGATTTCACCAATCATAACAACCGCATACGTGTCTGGATCTTCATTGAATGCTTGTAAGCAATCGATGAAGTTTGTA
This sequence comes from Caryophanon sp., assembly GCA_018384745.1. Lineage (GTDB taxonomy): Bacteria > Bacillota > Bacilli > Bacillales_A > Planococcaceae > Caryophanon. Next base: position 39,561 of record JAHAYH010000029.1, read on the forward strand.
CCGTTTATTGGGTCGCCACCGATTCCGACAGCTGTCGTTTGACCGATGCCTGCTTCTGATAATTGGTGTACCGCTTCATACGTTAATGTACCTGAACGAGATACAACGCCTACGTGACCTTTTTTATGAATGTAGCCTGGCATAATCCCAATTTTACATTCGTCAGCTGTAATAACGCCTGGGCAGTTTGGACCGACTAAGCGCGTCTTTTTGCCTTCCATGTAACGTTTAACATTCACCATATCTAACACAGGAATGTGCTCTGTAATACAGATCGTTAAGTCTAATTCTGCATCAACCGCTTCTAAAATCGAATCGGCTGCAAATGCTGCTGGTACATAAATAACTGAAACCGTTGCACCTGTTGCTTGTACCGCTTCTTCCACTGTATTGAATACCGGAATACCATCCACATCTGTGCCACCTTTACCTGGTGTTACACCTGCAACGACTTTCGTTCCGTATTCAACCATTTGCTTCGTATGGAAACGTGCAGTTTCACCTGTGATCCCTTGCACGATTACTTTTGTGTCTTTATTGATGAAAACGCTCATGCCTTAACCTCCCCAGCTACTAAGTTCACGATTTTTTGTGCGCCGTCTGCCATTGAGTTCGCCGCGACAATATTTAATCCTGAATTATTTAAAATGTCTTTCCCGATTTCTACGTTTGTACCTTCTAAACGTACAACTAATGGCACTTGTAAACCGATTTCGCGCGCTGCTGTTACAACGCCCTCTGCGATAATGTCACACTTCATAATACCGCCGAAAATGTTGACGAAAATGCCTTTTACATTCGGGTCCGATAAAATAATTTTAAACGCTGCTGTTACTTTCTCTGTCGTTGCACCGCCCCCAACGTCAAGGAAGTTTGCCGGTGAACCGCCGTAATAACTAATTGTATCCATCGTTGCCATCGCAAGACCCGCACCGTTTACCATACAGCCGATATTGCCGTCTAGTGAAATGTAGCTTAAGTCATATTTTGACGCTTCGATTTCTTTTGAATCTTCTTCGTCTAAATCGCGTAATTCACGCACATCGGCATGACGGTATAACGCATTTGAATCGAAGTTGAATTTTGCATCTAATGCTAATACTTGATCGTCACCTGTTACAACTAACGGGTTAATTTCAAGCATTGAGGCATCTTTATCGATAAATGCTTCGTATAAACCTAACATTAACTTCGCTGCTTGATTTACAAGCTTTGCAGGAATCTCAATGTTAAATGCTAAGCGACGCGCTTGGAAAGCCGTTAACCCAACAACAGGGTCTACAACTTCTGTAAAGATTTTTTCTGGCGTTTCAGCTGCGACTTCCTCAATATCCATACCGCCTTCAGCAGAACCCATTACCGTTACACGCGACGTTGCACGGTCTACGACTAAGCTAATGTAATATTCTTTTTCAATGTTTGGACACCCTTCTTCAATGTAAAGACGTTTTACTTCTTTACCTTCTGGACCTGTTTGGTGTGTCACAAGCACTTTTCCTAATAATTCTTTTGCATATGTACGTACGTCATCTAGGTTTTTGGCAATTTTAACACCGCCTGCTTTCCCTCGACCACCTGCATGAATTTGTGCTTTTACAACTGTTACTGTTGAATTTAATTCTTTCGCTACTTTAACTGCCTCGTCTGGTGAAAAAGCAACAAACCCACGTGGAACTGCTACACCATATTGGCGCAGAACTTCTTTCCCCTGATACTCATGAATATTCATGATCCATCCTCCCATTCAAACCATAATCGAAATAGTTGTTACAACATTATTTTAACCAAAAATTCTTACAATGTCTATATTACTCTTTAAAGTGGTTTTTTTCTTAAAATATCCATCATCTTCTCGAAATAATCTTTTTTTGACATTTCAGCACTTTAATTGTTCGAATTTTTCAATTCGTGCGAAAAAGTTATTGTAAAAAAACATCATAATTAAAGGTTATTTTGTTCTAATTAAGTTATGTTGTTGATCTAATCGATAAATAAATGCAAAAACTTCCGCGACCGCTTGGTACAATTCTTCTGGAATGGCGGTGTTCATATCGAGCTGCCCAAGCACCTCCACTAGGCTTTTATCCTCATAAATCGGCACGGCTGCTTCCTCTGCTTTTGCTAAAATTTCCTCGGCAATTTTCCCCTTACCTTTTGCGGCGACGATCGGGCCTGACGAAACAGATGGATCGTACTTTAACGCGACCGCTTGTTTACGAATATGACGCTGTTCACTCATACGCGGAAATCCACTCCTGTCGTCGGTGGTTGCTGCACTTTTGGCTTCGGTGCCACCTTTGTTTCAAACGGTTTAATAAACACGCCAGACAGCTGATAATCATGCTTCGCTAAACCGTCCTTCAACACCGCTGTTAAAGGCTTTGCAAGCGCTTGTAACACATTGTCATCATTAAAAACATTCACCGTGACAATGCGATTTTGCACCTGCATATCAATCATTGTTTGTTCCATCGATGACATGTCTAAATAAAATAAAATACGCGCATAATCCGCATCGATTTTCCCGTCCTCTTTCATGCGTCCATTCCATTGTAACGTCGCCTCTGTTTGCTTGCCTAAAAACTGCATCGGCACCTGCATGACAAGCTGGTGTTGATGCCCTTGGTCGCCGGATTGGAGCTGCATCCCATTTAAGCGTGCGAGCATCGTTTCAGCTGCATCGCGCGTAGCTGGTTGCAGTTGCTCTTGCATCATTGCTAGCAGCTGTGGCTTCAATTGCACAGCGAGCGTTTGCGGGTCATTCCCCTTCATCGCCGCTTCGTAACTCATGCCCATTTCACGCATAACATGGCGCATCGCATGCTCAATTGCTTTTGCGTCAATATTATTTTGGACGTAACTTTCGGTCTGCATCACGAGTGGCTGTAGCTGCGGTTGTGACGTCGCATATGTCGCTATTTGTGTAAATGTTGCGTTTGTAGGTTGCGCTTGAACGAGTGTCGCTAATTGTTCACGCGCTGTTAAATGACCATTTTGGGCAAATAATTGCGTTTGTGCGTTTTGAGAAAACGCTTTAACGAGCTGCTCGTTCATTTGATTGGCAAAAATAGCGTTCGTTTGCGCCGTTTTTGGCAGCTGTTCAAATCGTTGAATGAGCTGCTGCATCGTTTGCTTTTGGTCCGCGCTTAGCGTTGGTTGCTGTTCAACCCATTGTTTGAGCTGTGGGAGCTGCTGCTGCATTTGCTGCGGTGTCGCTTGCTGCAACGCTTGCACGACTTGTCCTGCACTTGCATTTGGCGCTACGCTCGGCGCTTGGCCATTTTGCTGCCAGTTCGTCGTTGTCGCTTGTGGTGAAAGCACCCCGGCTTGTTTTAAATGCGTTAACGCCTCTTGCTTTTGTGCCGCGTTCCCACTTTGGAGCTGCTCGACCAGTTTTCCGACGTACACACCACCTGCTTGCTCGCTAAACGGCTTCGCAATCGACTGGAGCTGTGCCACGACGCTTTGTTTCATCGCAGGGGATAATGCACCGTCTCGCATCACCGCCTGCTCAAGCTGCTGCAGCGAGCTAACGATGCCTGTCGTTTTTGCGCCTTGTGTCATCGCTTGGAATACTTGTTGTGTAAACGGCATTTTACTTTCAAGCATTTTCGTCATCGCAGCGAGCGCCTCTTTCACACTAACGTTTGGTGGCAATGACTTTAAAAAGCTTTCCGCTTGTAACAACTGGTCCTTCACAATTGGCAGTTGCGCTTTCATAAATTGCTGCAATGCTTGCTGCATCTCGCTTGTTTTTGGCAAGTTCATCGCCTGCATAATTTGCTGCATTTGCTGTTGTGGCGTTGCCGCGCTCGTGACAACTTTTAATTCGGTTTGTGGCTGTGTTTGCGTCACTTGGAATACATGTGTATCACCTTGTTTCAGTGGCGCTTCGAGCTTTGCAATAATTTTTTGATTGCCAACTTGTACTTCAGCCGTTTGATTCGGGTATAGTTGCTTAATCGTGCCGTGAAACATTTGCCCATCACGTAACGACATTGGTTGCGTTGTGTTTGCCTGAACGCTTTGTGTTTGAATCGGTTGAAATGACATCGATGTCATCATCAATCCCTCCTTATTTCACAAGTGATTTAATCGGTTCAAAGCTGCGACGGTGATGCGGTGTAATGCCGTGCGCATCAATGGCAGCTAAGTGCTCCTTCGTACCGTATCCTGCATGGTTTTGAAAACCGTATTGTGGATATTGCTCATGCAACGTATCCATATATTCGTCACGCGCCGTTTTAGCCAAAATCGATGCTGCCGCAATCGATAAGCTTAGCGCATCCCCTTTAATGATATTCGCTTGGCGATGCGCAATATCGAGTGTCATCGCATCAGCAAGTACAACGTCTGGCACAATTGCCAGTGCCTCAACCGCGGCTTTCATCGATTGGCGCGTCGCTTCGTATATGTTAAGCGTATCGATCGCTTCGACCGATTGAAAATGCACGTGATAACAAACGGCATGCTCTTTAATTAACGCGGCGTATGCTGCACGCTTTTCCTTTGATAATTGCTTGGAGTCATTAATGCCAACAAGTGCTTCACAGTGCAGTGGTAAAATGGCGGCTGCTGTGACAACCGGTCCTGCAAGCGGTCCACGCCCTGCTTCATCGACGCCTGCAACGTACGTGCCCCCGTGTAAATAACTTTCATCAAATGCAACTTTTTGTGCATGTTGCTCCAGTTGCTGCTGCGCTTTTTCGTATCGTTTATAAAATGACGCAAGTGCTTTTTGTACACCACTTCGCTCATCGGTTGCGAGCGCTTCAATCCAAGGTGCGGGTGCCGTTGCTTCTTTTAACTTTGCGGTAATGTCTTTAATCGATGTCATGATCGTTCCTCTTTTCTACTATTTATATCGGTGTGAATTGTTTGTTCATTATACCAAAACGCATATGTGCATGACGCACATGTTGCGAACAAAAAAACTAGCAACAGGCGCACCCGTTACTAGTTTGCATTCATTACTGTTCTTTTTTGCGCTGTGCATTTACAGCTCGTCTTGCTGCATCTTCTTCTTTAATCGCTTGTTGGCGCGCTTCTTCTGCAATCGCATCTTCCACACGGTCAAACGTTAAACGACCTAAATGCTCGCTGCGTAAGTCGCGAATAATGAGTAATGACACTTGATCATAATCAATTTCGCCACCTTGCCCGAACACGCGACGCTTTTGTCCGATCGCATTAAACGTTACAACTAAATCTTCATCGACATGCTCAATGCCGTAGCGCTCTTGTAAACGCTCTGGGTAGCGCTCTTCTAAAAAGCGTAGCGCATATACCGCTAAATCTTCCATGTTGGTGATGGAATCTTTAATCGCTCCTGTCACCGCAAGCTTATAACCAATTTGTTGGTCTTCAAATTTCGGCCATAAAATACCTGGTGTATCCAGCAGCTCGATTTCTTTGCCGACCTTGATCCATTGCTGCGCTTTCGTCACACCTGGTGTATTGCCCGTTTTGGCGATATTTTTCTTCGCTAAACGGTTAATGAGCGTTGATTTCCCAACGTTTGGAATGCCGACGATCATCGCGCGCATCGCACGTGGCTTCATGCCTTTTGACTTCATGCGATCCCATTTTCCCTTTAAAATTTCTTGCGCAGCTTTTGTCACAGCAGCTAAGCCTTTTCCTTCGAATGAATTTAACGCAACAGCCTTCATGCCGCGCTCATCGAAATATTGCACCCAGCGACGCGTTTCGTTTTCATCCGCCATATCCATTTTGTTTAAAATGATTAAGCGTGGCTTTTGGTTGATCACTTCATCAATCATCGGGTTACGCGATGATAACGGCAAGCGCGCATCCACTAATTCAAAAATAATATCTACTAACTTTAATTGCTCTGTTACTTGGCGACGGGCTTTTGCCATATGCCCTGGGAACCATTGAATTGTCATACTATTTACCTCCATTACGAACAGATGCGAGGGTACGGACTTGCTGCACCCTCGCACATTGTTAATCGACTAATTTAATTTCATTTAACGGCCAGAAAATTAAGCTTGTGCTACCGATAATTTCCTTTTGATCCACAAGACCGATGTGACGGCTATCTTTACTGTAGCGACGGTTGTCACCCATCACGAATACATAGCCTTCTGGAATTTCAGACACACCTGTTTTTTCTTCCAACGTGAAATCTTCCGTTAACGTACCTTCTACTAACTGCGCTTTTTTATCATCTAAATACGGCTCATCATACGCTTCACCGTTAATGTATAATTGATCATCAATATATTCCACATGATCCCCTGGTACACCAATGACGCGCTTAATATAGTCTTTTCCTTCCGGTGCATGGAAAACGACGATATCAAAGCGATCAGGCTCCCCAATCATATAGCCAATTTTGCTTACAATCATACGATCGCCATTTTCTAATGTTGGCATCATCGATTCGCCATCCACAACAATCGGCGTGAACAGGAAAAAACGAATAACCGCTGCGACCGCAAATGCGATCAATAACGCTTTCGTCCATTCCCACAGTTCATTTTTTTCTTTTTTTGCAGTTTCCAAACAATACGCCTCCCTTTAGCTTCTCTTTATTTTAGAGTATTCATTAGCTTATTGACAAGTTAGAACGTCTTTTTGTCATGAAAAAAAGGAGCTTGTGGATGAACACAAACTCCTTTCTTTTCAACATAATAATTAGCGAATTTCTTTAATACGAGCAGCTTTACCACGTAAGTTACGTAGGTAGTAAAGTTTAGCACGACGTACTTTACCTTTACGTACTACTTCTAATTTAGCGATTTTTGGTGTGTGTACTGGGAAAGTACGCTCAACACCAACACCAGAAGAAATTTTACGAACTGTGAAAGTTTCGCTGATGCCGCCGCCACGACGTTTGATTACAACGCCTTCGAATAATTGGATACGCTCACGAGTACCCTCTACAACTTTAACGTGTACACGAACAGTGTCACCAGGACGGAATGAAGGTACATCTGTACGAAGTTGTTCTTTAGTGATTTCAGTAATAATGTTTGACATTATGTTTTCTCTCCTTCTACCAATGCTCATACACGACCATTTCTGCGCACAGCGGAACATCGTAATTCATATGCTTATAAGCACAAATTGAATAATACCACAAAGAAAATGCCGTTGCAACTAAAATTCGTTCGAATAACAAGGAATTTTCCTTTACAGCGCATTGGTCAGTTTTGCATCGTTTTTTTATTTTTTTAGCGTCTCAATGTACGCTTTTTGCTTATCTGTTAGCTCGATGTGATCGAGTAAATCCGGACGTCGCTCAAACGTGCGTTTTAACGACTGCTCCTCGCGCCACTGTGCGATTTTCGCATGATTGCCTGATAGTAATACATCCGGTACTTTCATGCCGCGATACTCCGCTGGACGCGTATAATGCGGATGTTCAAGCAGTCCTGTTGAGAACGAATCTTGAATGTGTGAATCCGCCTGCCCTAAAACATTTGGTAGTAAACGCACAACGCTGTCGATCACCGTCATCGCTGCCAGCTCACCACCTGTTAATACGAAGTCACCAATTGAAATTTCATCGGTTACAAGGTGCTCGCGAATGCGCTCATCATAGCCTTCATAATGGCCGCATAAAAACACTAAGTTTTCCTCTTCGGCTAATTCCTCTGCCTTTTGCTGCGTAAAGCGTTCGCCTTGTGGACACATTAAAATGACGCGCGGCGCTTTTCCGTTCGTCTGTAGCGCTTCTACAGCGTTAAACAGCGGCTCTGGCTTTAACACCATGCCTGCACCACCTCCGTACGGATAATCATCCACTTGTGAATGCTTATTTTCAGCGTACGCACGGAAATCCGTCACGTTAAATGTAAACGCGCCTTTTTCCTGCGCTTTTTTCATAATCGATGCGTTCAATACCCCATCAAACATCGTTGGAAATAAACTAAATACTTCAATATGCATTATAGTAATCCTTCCATAACGTGAATTGTAATTTTCTTTTCCTCAACATTAATGTGTTTTACGACATCTTCAATGTACGGAATGTAATGCTTCTTCTTACCTTTTGCCGTAATTTCCCATACGTCGTTCGCGCCTGTTGCTAAAATGTCTGTGACAACGCCAATGAGTTCGCCTTCTTCTGAGAACACGTCACAATCTTTAATTTCAAAGTGATAGTATTCGTTCTCGCCAAGCTCATCATCCGCTAATTGGTCGTTTGAAATTTTCAGCATGCCTTCTTTGAATGGCTCGACAAGATTAATGTTTTCCATTCCTTCGAACGTTACTAAAATAAAGTTTTTATGACGGCGTGCTGACCCGATCGTTACCCAAGTCGGCTTTTTGTCATCCTTTTTAAACGCTGCAAGCTTTGTGCCAACTGCAAAGCGTTCCTCTTCAAAATCCGTTGTTGAAATAATGCGTAACTCCCCACGAATGCCGTGCGTGTTGACGATACGTCCTACGTTAAACCATTGCATACTTTCGTTCACCTCTATTATAATCTCGTTCTATTATAGCGAATGCGCACACGTTACGCAAAACAAGCGTAGTGTGGATGTCATGTTGTTCATTGTATATGTTAATGATCATTGTATGTCGATTTAACATTGAGAGGCTAGCGAAACAAAAAAGAGGCACCCGAAAGCTTCGGATGCCATTCTTTCAATCCAATATATCGACATACGTCTTTTTTTGTTGATGACTATTTGCTGCTGAGTAAACAACTGTGCGAATTGCTTTTGCAACTCTCCCGTGTTTACCAATTACTTTCCCTCGATCATTTGCATGAACAAAAAGCTTGTAAACAATGCGATTTGATTGCTCATCCGTCTCAATACGGACATCATCAGGATAATCGACTAGCGGTGTAACGATTGCTTTAATCAGCTGCTCCATAGCACACCTCCAAAATTATTTACTGAATTTTGCGTTATGGAATTTCTCCATGATACCTTGTTCTGAGAACAGGTTACGTACAGTGTCAGATGGTTTTGCACCATCAGCTAACCATTTAAGAGCTTTCTCTTCATCGATTTGAACTGTAGCTGGTTGAGTTAGTGGGTTGTAAGTACCTACTGTCTCGATTTGACGACCATCACGTGGTGAACGAGCGTCTGCTACTACGATACGATAGAAAGGAGATTTTTTAGCTCCCATACGTTTTAAGCGAATTTTAACTGCCATTTTTCTAGCACCTCCGAATAAGTTTCACACAAGATAGTATATTATCAATGTTTCTGATGTTTGTAAAGTGTTTTTTCTTAACACCTTACATTTTTATTTAAAAAGTGAATCTAAACCAGGTAGTTTCATCTTTTTCTTCCCTTTACCTGTCGCCATTGACGTCATTTGCTTCATCATTTTCTTCATGTCCTCGAACTGTTTTAACAGGCGATTAATTTCTTGAATCGATGTGCCCGACCCTTTAGCGATCCGCTTTTTACGGCTTGCGGTAATGATTTCTGGGTTTGTTTTCTCCGCCGGTGTCATCGAGTAAATGATCGCTTCAATGTGCGCCATTTGCTTTTCATCGACCTTCGCATTATCAAGCCCTTTAATTTTGCTTGCGCCTGGAATCATCTTTAAAATTTCATCTAAAGGACCCATTTTTTTCACCGCTTGTAATTGCTCAATGAAATCGTCAAACGTAAATGTTTGCGTCATGAACTTTTCTTCAAGCTCTTTTGCTTTATCCATATCGACTTCGGCTTGTGCTTTTTCGATTAACGATAGCACGTCACCCATGCCTAAAATACGGCTTGCCATACGCTCTGGATGGAACGGCTCTAACGCGTCCATTTTCTCACCCATACCGACGAATTTAATCGGCTTCTCGGTTACAGCACGAATCGATAGCGCCGCACCACCACGCGTGTCACCATCTAGCTTCGTTAATACAACACCTGTAATGCCAATCGCATCGTTAAAGCTTTGTGCAACGTTGACCGCATCTTGACCTGTCATCGAGTCCACGACTAAAAATACTTCATCCGGCTCTTTAATGCCACGAATATCTTTTAGCTCTTGCATGAGCGCTTCATCGATGTGAAGACGACCAGCTGTATCGATAATCACGACGTCTAAATGCTCTTCTTTTGCGTGTTCAATCGCTTGACGCGCAATGTCAACAGGGGATACTTCATTGCCCAGTGAGAACACTGGTAATGATAATTGTTTCCCTAATGTTTCCAGCTGTTGAATCGCCGCTGGACGGTAAATATCCGCCGCAACAAGCAGTGGCTTACGGTTGTATTTTTTACGCAATACGTTCGCTAACTTCCCTGTTGTCGTCGTTTTACCGGCACCTTGTAAGCCGACCATCATAATGACTGTCGGTGGCTTTGTGTTAAATTTAATTGGGCTTTGCTCGCCGCCCATTAACGCTTGTAATTCTTCTTGAACAATTTTAATGACTTGTTGTCCAGGCGTTAATGATTTCATCACGTCCGCGCCTACTGCACGTTCGCTCACGCGCGCCACAAATTCCTTTACTACTTTTAAGTTAACGTCCGCTTCGATTAAGGCACGGCGAACTTCACGCATCATATCTTTAACGTCTTGTTCCGATACTTTCCCTTTACCTTTAATCTTTTGGATCGTCCCTTGAAGGCGTTCAGCTAAACCTTCGAATGCCATAATAAGTCTCCCCCTAATCCCACTCTTGCAGCTGTGCTAGCATGTCAAGTTGTTGTTCTGTTGTCAACGTTCCATTTTGAATGCCCGCTGTTAACGCCTCAACTGCTACTTTGCGCTGTTGGAATTTTTCAAGTAAACATAATTTATTTTCATATTCTTCAAGCATCGCTTCTGTTCGACGAATGTTATCATACACAGCTTGGCGCGATACTTCATACGACTCCGCAATCTCACCTAATGAGTGGTCATCTAAGTAGTATAGCTCCATATAACTGCGTTGTTTATCAGTTAGTAGCGCTTGATAAAAGTCAAAGAGAAAGTTCATGCGAGTTGTTTTTTCAAGCAACATTGTAAACCTCTCCCTATCATAGTTTGTCTGTCTTTCATTATAGCGTAAAAGCCCATTCTGTCAAGGGAATCCCCTTTATACAACGCGCTTAAACAACGCATGCCAAACAGGCGAAAGAACGCATTGTCCCTCCGCCTGTTTACGCGAGATGCGCGACTTATTCCTCGTCTGCATCCTCTAATTCTTTTTCTAAGCCTTCTGCAAATAAGCCGTATACGTAGCGCTCTGCATCAAACGGTTGTAAATCATCCATCTGCTCACCAAGACCGACAAATTTCACCGGAATGTTTAGCTGTTGGCGAATTGCTAACACGATCCCGCCTTTTGCTGTTCCATCTAGCTTCGTTAACACGATGCCGGATACGTCCGTTGCTTCTTTGAAGATTTTCGCTTGTACTAACGCATTTTGACCTGTCGTTGCATCAAGCGCTAATAACACTTCATGCGGCGCATCTGGAATTTCGCGTGAAATAACGCGCTTTACCTTTTCTAGCTCGTTCATTAAGTTGACTTTGTTTTGCAGACGACCGGCTGTATCGCAAATTAAAACGTCGACACCGCGCTTTTTCGCTGCGTGAATCGCATCAAACATGACCGCTGCTGGGTCTGAACCTTCCGATTGCTTCACGACTTCTGCACCGACGCGGTCTCCCCATACTTGCAGTTGATCAATTGCGCCAGCGCGGAACGTATCGCCTGCAGCGAGCATCACGGAGCGTCCTTCTTGCTGTAGTCGACGCGCTAGTTTCCCGATTGTTGTCGTTTTCCCAACACCGTTAACACCAACGAATAAAATAACCGTTAACTCACCTTTTGGCTGTAAGTTTAACTCGATTAAATCTTCTTCACCGCGCTCGTAAATTTCCACAAGTTTTTCAGCGATGACTGTTTGAATGCCGTTTGTATCTTTAATGTTTTTACGCTTTACTTCAAAGCGTAACTTGTCCATTAATTCATCCACTGTTTCGATGCCAACGTCCGCTTGTAATAATAAATCTTCAAGTTCCTCAAAGAAATCCTCGTCAACTTTACGGTAACGTGCCACTAAATCATTTACTTTTGATGTGAACGAGTCACGTGTTTTCGCAAGGCCTGCTTTGAACTTTTGCGTAATCGACCAAGCAGAAGGTTTTTTCTCTTCCTTCTCCTCTTGTGGCTCTTCGTGTTCCTCTACGTCGTCTTGCGCATGTTCTTGTTGTGTATGCTCAACAACTTCAAGCACCGTTGTATCCTCGATTGGCAGCGTTACCGCTACTTCTTCGATGTCCTTTGCTTCTTTCACAGGGAATGACGGCTCTTCTTGTAGTGCGACTGGTGTGACGGCATCGCTCTTGTCCTCTTCATTCCCCTCTACTTCTTCTAGTAATGGTTGCTCAACTTTTTCTTCCTCAGCGGCGTTACCTGTTAGCTTCGCCTTTAAACGTTTAAAAAAGCTCATCATTCAAAATCTCCTTTATTGCGTCGTTACAGGGGCATCTTGTTCAAGCTTCACCGATACGAGCTTTGATACGCCTGATTCTTGCATCGTAATCCCATACAATACATCGGCGCCTTCCATCGTACCTTTACGGTGTGTAATGACGATAAATTGTGTGTTTTCACTAAATTTGTGTAAGTACTGACTGTAACGCACAACGTTCGATTCATCGAGCGCCGCTTCGACCTCATCCAAAATACAAAACGGTACAGGGCGCGTTTTTAAAATGGCAAACAATAAGCCGATTGCCGTTAATGCGCGCTCACCGCCCGATAAAAGGCTTAAGTTTTGCAGCTTCTTGCCTGGTGGCTGTGCGACAATCTCAATGCCGGTATCGAGCATATTTTCCGGGTCTGTCAGCAGTAAATCTGCTTGTCCACCGCCAAATAGCTCACGGAACACGACTTTAAAGTGCGCACGAATCGATTCAAACGTCTCGCTAAAGCGCTGCGTCATTTCTTCGTCCATTTCACGAATTGCCTCATGCAGCGTATTTTGCGCTTCGAGTAAGTCGTTGCGCTGATCAGTTAAAAATTGATGGCGTGCCGATACTTCACGGAATTCCTCAATCGAATTTAAATTGACAGGCCCAAGCTCTTCAATCGACAGCTTCAATAGCTTCACTTTGCGACGTGCATAGTCTAAATCGTCAATTTCACGTACAGCATGCTGCGCTTCTTCAAGCGTTAGCTCATACTGCTCATGTAAGTGCTGTTGCTCTTGCTCGTATAGCAATTCGGTGCGATTGCGCTTTACTTCTAATTGATGTAGCTGGGCAACGAGTTGCTTATGCGTTTGTTCAAGCTGCTGTAATGCCGCTTCAGTCGTCGTGAGTTGCTGTTGCTGCGTTAATCGCTCTTCCTTGAACGCGGCTAATTGCGTCGCTAATACATCGCGCTTCTCAGTCCACGTTGTCACGTTTTGCGCAAGCTCTTCAAGCGTTAGATCGCTCTGTGCATCTTCTTGCTGCAGCCATGCAAGTTCCTGCTCAAGCGATGCCACACGATCCAGTGCTTTCTTCACGTTTACTTCGTTTGTCGCAGCACTTACTTGCGTATGCGTGCGCTGTTCTTCCGCAACGGCAAGTTGTGCACGCTTCGTTGCAAACTGCTCACGTACGACGTCTTTTTCGACATCGCTTTGCATTTTCGCCTCTGTCATCGCTTCGATCGAGTCGTTTAATGACGTTAGCTCTTGCTGTAGCTCTTGCAGGCGAACTTCCGCGCGGGCTTTTGCCGCCGCTAGCTCTTCTTTGCGCATTTGTAAGTCGGTATTTTCAGATGATGTTAATGACAGACGCGTTTGTAGCGTGCGTTCAAGCGACTGCAATTCACGAAGCTTTGACGCGCGTTCCAGTTGTGCTGTGCGAAGTTGTTCGCTCGTTTCCTTTGCTGTATCAAGCGTCGTGCGCATCGTTGCGATCGTTTGTTGATCTGCGGCGATGCTCGTTTCTGCTTGTTTAATTTTAGCGCTCATTTGCGCTAAACTTTGCAGCAACGTGTCAAGCTCTGCACGGCGAGAAAACACCGAGTTTTGTACTTTTGCAGCACCACCCGTTAACGAACCGCCCGCGTTGACGATATCGCCATCTAATGTCACGACGCGGTACTTATACTGACAGCCGCGTGCGATTGCCGTGGCGCCTTCCAAATGCTTTGCGACGATGACGTTGCCGATTAAGTTTTCGATGATTGTGCGGTTTTCATCCGCAAACGTCACGACTTCATCTGCGATCGCCACAAATGCTGGATGCTCCATAACATGTGCGATGGCACTGCGCGATAATTTACGTGAACGCATCACCGTTTTTGGTAAAAATGTCGCGCGGCCTGCACGCTTTTGTTTTAAATAGTGAATCGCCTGCTGCGCTGCTTGCTCATCGCTTGTAATGATGTGCTGTGCCGCTGCACCGAGCGCTGTTTCAATCGCTTTTGTAAAGTCATTTGGCACATTTACAAGCTCTGCTACCGCACCGTCAATGCCGGTTAATACGCCTTTGTCACGTGCAACAAGCACTTCCTTAACCCCTTGGTAAAAGCCTGAAAAATCCGCTTCAAGCGATTCAAGTGATTCTTTACGTGCCGTTTGCTGTTGTTGCATGCGGTATGCATCATAAAGCACCGCTTGCTTTTGCTCAAGCTTTTGCACAAGCGTATTGTATGTGCGCTGTTGCTCCATATACGTAGCGGTATGTGTTGCAAGCGCAGCATCGTGCTTTGCGACATCCGTTTCAAGCTGTTGACGCTCTTGCTGTAGCTCCTGCAGCTCCTCGTGCATTTGTGACGTTTGCGTCGTCACGCGTGCATTCATTTCATGCTGTTGCTGCAATTGGCTTGCGATATGTTTTAATTCATTGTTGATTGTCGCTTGCTCGTTTAAACGCTCAATGTAAAGTGACTTTTGCGCTTCGATATCGGCCTCGATTTCACTTGCAGAGCGCGTTAACACATGCTCTAAGCGCTTCACTTCCGCCTTCAGCTGCTCAACGACTGTTTGCTTTTGGGCGTAGCTTTCCTTTAACGCCGCTTGCTGCTGCTGTAAATCGATGACATCGGCATTTGCTTGCTGTAGCGATGTCTCGATTTTTTCACGTTGCTGTTCGCGGTTTTCAATACGTTCGGTACTTAGCGCACGACGCCCTTCCCAACGTTCCACTTCCGTACTCGCTTCAATTAAATCGTTTTGTGCGACTTCTAGCTTCGCATCGAGCGTCGTTAATACGTGACGAAGCGTTTGCACTTGCTGCTGTTGTGCGGCAATTTGTGCAGTCGATTGCTCCTCTTGTTGCTTGAAACGACTTAATTCAACCGCCGAGTGTTGCAGCTCTTGCGTATATGTCTGCAAATTGTGCACAAGTAATGCGATGTCATAATCTCGCATTTCCTCGGTCATTTGTAAATAATCTTGTGCTGCCGATGCTTGCATGTGAAGCGGTTCTAAACGACGATCCAGCTCATGTAAAATATCGAGCACGCGGTTTAAATTTTCGTCCGTCTCGACAAGCTTATGTTCCGCCTTCTTTTTGCGCAGCTTATATTTCAGTACACCTGCTGCTTCTTCAAAAATCGAACGGCGGTCTAGCGCACGGCTATTTAAAATTTCATCGACACGCCCTTGTGAAATAATTGAAAATGCCTCTTTCCCAAGTCCCGAGTCCATAAATAAGTCGGTAATATCTTTTAAGCGACAGCTTTGCTTGTTCAGTAAATATTCACTATCTCCTGAACGATATACACGACGCGTGACGCTCACTTCTGTGTACGGATAGTTCAGCTGCTCATCTGTGTTATCTAAAATAAGCGTCACTTCCGCGAAGTTGAGCGCTTTACGCGAATCGCTTCCTGCGAAAATGACATCTTCCATCTTCGCACCACGAAGCGACTTCGCTGATTGTTCGCCTAACACCCAACGCACGGCATCGATGACGTTACTTTTGCCCGAGCCATTCGGACCGACAACGGCTGTTACACCCGGCACGAAATCGATGCCTACGCGGTCTGCGAACGATTTAAATCCAATGACTTCCAGTCGCTTCAGGAACATATTAGCCCTCCTGCTCTACTTGCTTGCTGCGTAGCATGCGCATTGCTTCTTGTGCTGCTTGCTGCTCTGCTTCTTTTTTCGATTTCCCACGACCAATGCCTAATTCTGTGTCGCTTAACATTACGCGTGACACGAATGTGCGATTGTGTGCGGGCCCTTTTTCTTCAATGATTTCATACGTAAGCGCACCATTGTTGTTTTGCTGCACCATTTCTTGCAATTGACTTTTAAAATCCATCACATGCGAAAAAGCACCGACTTCGACTTTTGGGAATACCACTTTTTCTAAAAAGCATACCGCATCATCTAGTCCTTTATCTAAATACAATGCGCCAACAAATGATTCAAATACGTCCGCTAATAACGCTGGACGCTCGCGACCACCTGTTAATTCTTCCCCTTTACCAAGCAACACGAATTCACCGAAGTTTAATTCGTTCGCAAAAATGACTAATGATGGCTCACATACGATCGATGCACGCAGCTTCGTTAATTCGCCTTCGCTCATTTTTGGATATTTTTCAAATAAAAACTTCGATACAGAAAGCTCAAGTACTGCATCTCCTAAAAATTCTAATCGCTCGTTGTCTGTAAATAATTTACGACGATGCTCATTCACATAAGATGAATGTGTAAACGCTTGATACAATAATTCCTTTTTCTCAAAATGAATATTTAATGCACTTTGTAAAACCTCAAATTGTTGTCGCGCTTTTTCGGGTAATACCCCCGCTTGCTGTTGTTGCCCTTTTCGTTTAGTTCCCATGTGTGTTCTGCCTTCCTTTAGTTTCTATCGTTTAGTTTATCTTCTTTAGTACGAATGTGCAAAAGGAAAAGTATATTTCCATTGACAAACGCTACGTTTTTCAAACAAATGAAAAGCGGCTATATCTTTTGTCTCACATCTGCACGCAAATAGCAACGAAAAAGAGACACGTGAAAGCGTGCCTCTTCGAAAAATGGAATAAACCATGATTATTGTTTTTGCTCAATGTATGAAATTGCGTGACCTACAGTCGTAATTTTTTCTGCATCTTCATCTGAGATTTCCATGTCAAACTCATCTTCAAGCTCCATTACTAGCTCTACTACGTCTAAAGAGTCTGCACCTAAATCTTCACGGAAAGAAGCTTCAAGCGTTACTTCGCTTTCTTCTACGCCTAAACGGTCAACGATTACACGTGTTACACGATCTAATACTGTCATTTGTTGTCACCTCCTCTCAAATTTTCATCTTACGTTAATTACATGACTAAGCCACCGTCAATATGAAGCGTTTGCCCTGTAATGTAACTTGCATCATCTGACGCTAAAAACGATACCGCTTTTGCAATGTGTACCGGCTCACCTAAACGAGCAAGTGGAATTTGTGCAAGCATCGCCTGCTTTACATCCTCCGGTAACGCATCGGTCATATCGGTCGTAATAAAGCCTGGTGCGATCGCATTTACTAAAATGTTACGGCTCGCTAATTCCTTTGCCGTCGTTTTCGTTAAGCCGATGACACCTGCTTTTGCTGCAACGTAATTGGCTTGACCGGCATTGCCTGATACGCCAACGATCGATGAAATGTTAATGATGCGACCGCTACGCTGCTTCATCATCGTACGCGTCACGGCTTTTGTACAAAGGAACACGCCCTTTAAGTTCGTATTT
This sequence comes from Caryophanon sp., assembly GCA_018384745.1. Lineage (GTDB taxonomy): Bacteria > Bacillota > Bacilli > Bacillales_A > Planococcaceae > Caryophanon. The sequence goes on from JAHAYH010000029.1 coordinate 57,179, forward strand.
AATACGTCATCCCATTCGTCTTCCTTCATACGCATCAATAAATTATCGCGTGTAATCCCCGCATTGTTAACGAGCACATCAATGCGCCCAAATTGCGTGACTACATCTTGCATTAAGCGTGTGACATCGTCGCTGTTTGCAACGCTTGCTTGCATCGCAACCGCCTCACCACCACATGCCGTAATGTGCGCTACCACGTCCTCTGCTTGTGCTCTGCTACCGCTGTAATTGACAACAACCGTTGCGCCTTCAGCTGCAAGCTCCTGTGCAATCGCACGACCAATGCCGCGGCTGCCACCTGTGACAATCGCTACTTTCCCATGTAACTTACCCATTTGCAAGCGCCTCCTTTACGAATGTCGCTGCTTGCGCAAGCGTTTCTTCGTCAAATACACATAAGCATATTGCGCTGCGATCCACCTTTTTCACAAGACCGCTTAACACCTTCCCTGGTCCACACTCGATAAATGTTGTGACCCCTAAATCAAGCATGGCGCGCACGCTTTGCTCCCAAAGTACAGGTGAGACAACTTGATCAATCAGCTCTTGTTTTACATGCTCGGCGTATACAGGCTGTGCATGCACATTGCCAATGACTGTATAGCGTGGTGCTTCAATTTCTACATGCGCGAGCTCCTTTGCTAACTTGTCGGCTGCTGGTGCCATCAGTGCACTATGGAATGGTCCGCTCACTTGCAGTGGAATGGCACGCTTTGCGCCGCGTTCCTTTGCCAAGCTGCTTGCACGCGCCACGCCTTGTTTCGTGCCTGAAATCACAATTTGACCTGGACAGTTCACGTTGGCAATTTGCACCGCGTCACCATCTGCGCTAATTTGTTCCGTTACTTGCTGTAATGCTTGTGCCTCCATTTGTAAAATGGCTGCCATCGCACCTTCTCCCGCTGGTACTGCTTCGTTCATATATAAACCACGTTTGTGAACAATTGCGACTGCATCTTCAAATGACATCACCCCTGCTGTCACGAGCGCACTATATTCGCCAAGTGAATGCCCAGCAACGACGTCTGGCTCTACCCCTAAAGCCTGTAATCGCTGTGCTATAAGTACACCGGTTGTCAGTAGTGCTGGTTGCGCATTGTATGTGAGCGTTAACGTCTCCTCTGGTCCTTCAAGCATAAATTGTGACAGCGAAAAGCCGAGCACTTCATCTGCTTGTTTATACAGCGTATCATCTTGTGCGATCAGCTGTTGTCCCATCCCTACAACTTGCGAGCCTTGCCCTGGAAAAATAAACGCAATCTTTGTCATTATGTAAATCCCCTTTGTGTGTAATGCCTTATTGTTGAATCGTTTGCTGAATCGTTGGACAAACGTTATGTTTCACCATTAAATTTGCTTGCTTAATGGCGCTATAAATCGCTTGGCCATTTGATGAGCCGTGCGCTTTAATAACCGGTGCTTGTAAGCCAAACAACGCCGCGCCACCGTATTCGGTATAGTCCATCGTATCTTTAATTTTTTTCAGTTCAGGCTTCATCGCAGCAGCAGCAAGCTTCGTTTTTAACGAGCTCATAAAGCCGTCTTTTAACATTTTAAACATGACGCCTGCTGTACCTTCGATTGTTTTTAACACCATATTGCCTGTAAAGCCATCTGTCACCACAACATCTGCCACCCCTGTCAGAAGATCGCGTGATTCGACATTGCCAACAAAATTGACCGCGTCTGATGCTTTTAATAAGTCAAATACAGCTTTCGTTAATTCATTGCCCTTTTTCTCTTCCGTTCCGATATTGAGTAAGCCGACTGTTGGGTTTTGAATGCCGCGTACTTCACGCGCATAAATGCTGCCCATAATGGCATACTGCAATAAATATTCCGCTTTTGCATCGGCTGTTGCACCTAAATCGAGCATTAAAAAGCCTTTGCCATCAAGCGTCGGCAGCGTTGTTGCTAAGGCAGGACGCTCGATGCCATCAATGCGGCCGACTTTAAACAAGCCACCTGCCATCAATGCACCCGTTGAGCCCGCCGATAAACAAGCATCTGCTTCACCATGTTTGACCGCCTCGAGCATTAATGCCATCGACGAATCCTTTTTACGACGGACAGCGCGCGCTGCATCGTCATCATTTGTTACAACTTCCTCACAGTGAATAACTTGCATGCGATCGTGCGCTTGTAAAAAGGGGCGCATCGTATCTTTATTGCCATATAGCTTCACCTCTAAATCAGGAAACTCATTGAGTGCGAGTAACACGCCTTCAATTACGGTTTTCGGAGCGTGGTCGCCACCCATACCATCTACAGCTAACTTCATGTTATTCACCTTCACCTTTCGTGCGGTACATTTCAAATTGTCCTTTAAAGACGACATTTCCGTTTACCGTTGACGTCACGTCAACATATGTACGATTTTTTTCCTCATCTCGCCCTGTCACAACCGCTTTTGAAATAATGCGGTCCCCAACATGTACAGGCTGAACGAAGTGTAAATTCGATTTGACGGTTAATGCTAAATCATCGTCAATAACAGCTACAGCTAATGAGTTCGCCTGTGCAAATAAGTGATGCCCTCGCGCAATACCGTTGCGGGCAAATACATCACTTTCACTCACATCATAAATCGATAACGCCTGTTTATCTAATTCAATATCAATCATCTCGCCAATGACCTCGTCAAGCGGCAATGATTTCACTTCATTTTCAAATGTTTTCGATGCGACATGTTTAATGCGCTCGCGTAACTCTGGAATCGACAGCTCCATGCGGTCTAAGCGAATCGTTTGGACGCTCACATGGAATTGCTGCGCTAACTGTTCATCTGTGACGAATGGGTTGTCTTCAATCGTTTGCGTTAGTAACCGCTGACGTTCTTTTTTCGATCTTTTCATCAGTCATCCGCCACCTTTTTAGCACTTGGTACTAACAACAGTATATAGGAGTAAAAAAAAGAATGCAACAACCTTTTTCGTTGTTGCACTCAAAAATTAGTCAATGCGCTCTCCATCGAGCACACCAGATTGCGCAAGTACGTGGCGAAGCGGCGCATATGCTTCATGTTGCCAAAAAGCATCCGTTTGCACAAGCTCACTCGCCGTTTGACGTGCCACCTCTAGCGCGCGATAATCATGCACTAAATCAGCTACCTTAAATTCCGGTAAACCGCTTTGCTTTTTGCCAAAGAAATCCCCTGGCCCGCGTAGCTCTAAATCTTTTTGCGCAAGCTTGAAGCCGTCGTTCGTTTCGGTCATTGACAGCATGCGCTCTTTTCCCTCATCCGTTTTCGGGTCTGCAATGAGTACACAATAAGATTGATGCTCGCCACGCCCAACGCGTCCACGCAGCTGATGGAGCTGTGCTAAGCCGAAGCGCTCGGCGTCATACACGACCATAAACGTGGCATTCGGTACGTTAACGCCGACTTCAACAACCGTTGTCGATACTAAAATATGCAGCTTACCTTCACTAAAGTCCCGCATGACCGCATCTTTTTCAGCTGGTGTTAAACGCCCGTGCATTAAACCGACTTCAAAGCGCCCGCGAAAAATTTCACGCAGTTGCTCATACGCTTCGACCGCATTTTGCACATCTAACTTGTCCGACTCCTCAATGAGTGGGCAAATCGCATACGCTTGGCGTCCTGCTAACAACTCACTTTCCAGCTTTTGCACGACCGCGCCAAACTGCTCCTTTTTCACCCAATGCGTTTCAATCGGTTTACGCCCTGCTGGCATCTCGTCAATAATTGATACGTCCATTTCGCCAAACGCTGTGATCGACAACGTTCGCGGAATCGGTGTAGCGGTCATAAACAACACATCTGGATTTTCACCTTTATCACGCAAAATACGTCGTTGTTCGACACCGAAGCGATGCTGCTCATCGGTAATAACGAAACCAAGATTGTGAAACACCACTTCTGGCTGAATAAGTGCATGCGTCCCGATCAACAAGTCAATCTCGCCATTTGCCAGCTGTGCGAGTAGCTCACGGCGCGCTTTTCCTTTTACCGAACCTGATAATAACGCGACGCGCACGTTGAACGGCGCAAACCACGCGTGTAAGTTCTCCGCATGTTGCTCCGCTAAAATTTCGGTCGGTGCCATAAGCGCCCCTTGATATCCAGCTGTAACAGCCGCATACAATGTAATGGCTGCCACGACCGTTTTCCCTGAACCAACATCCCCTTGCAGCAGTCGATTCATGCGGTATGGCGTTAATAAATCACGGCATACTTCGTTAACAACGCGCTTTTGGGCATTTGTGAGCTCGTATGGGAGTGACGCAATAAACGCTTTTAACTGTGCGTTATCAAATTTAATAACCGTGCCCACTTCGGTATCACGACGCGCTTTTCGCAGCGCCTGTATTTGCAGCTGAAATAAAAACAGCTCCTCAAATACGAAGCGACGGCGTGCTTGCTTCGCATGGTCGGCATGTTGCGGAAAATGAATGCCTTCTAAGCCTGTTCGTACGTCGACAAGCTGATATTGTGTGCGCACCGCTTCTGGCAACACATCGACTAAATAGTCCCCGTACGTATCAAGCGCTTGACGCATAAAACCGCGAAAGCGCTTTTGCTGAAAATTACCGCGCAAACTATAGACTGGCTCAAAGTCGATTTGATCGGTTTTTGGGCCAAAATGAACGTGCGTGCCGTTAATAGCTTGACGCCCTTGGTCCCATTTACCGGTAATTGTCACAATATTTCCAGGTATAAGCTTTTGCTTTAAATACGTTTGATTAAAAAAAACCGCTTTAATTAAATGACGCCCGACTAAAATTTGCACTTGTAGGCGCGATTTCCCTTTCCCTAAAAACATGACAGACGCTTCACGCTCCACGCGCGCTTCTACTGTGACACGTTCATTGTGCGGCGTCTGCGCTAAATCTTTCAACCGAAAGTCTTCATGTCGATACGGAAATGTATACATCAGGTCATAAACAGTTTGAATGCGAAGGGCAGCTAAATGCTCAGCTGTTTCTTTGCCGACACCTTTAAGCTCGGTGATCGGCGTTTGCAACTCACGATTGAACATCTGCTGCGCTTCCGAAAATTTTACGCGCTAATGCCTGACCTGTTGGCGTTGCCGCGAGTCCACCGCGAGCCGTTTCTTTTAAGCTCGGGCTCATTTGCTGTCCAATTCTAAACATCGCACCGATGACCTCATCTGTTGGAATGCGACTTGTAACACCTGCTAGTGCCATATCCGCTGCAACAAGGGCATTGGCGGCACCCATTGCATTACGCTTTACGCATGGGACTTCTACTAATCCTGCGACTGGGTCACACACAAGCCCAAGCATGTTTTTCATCGTAATCGAGAACGCTTCGGCACATTGCTGTGGCGAACCACCTGCCATTTCAACAATTGCAGCTGCACCCATTGCCGCTGCCGAGCCGACTTCCGCTTGACAACCGCCTGCTGCACCTGAAATGGACGCATTGTTTGCCACAACGAAACCAAATGCACCTGATGTGAATAAAAAGCGAATCATTTGTTCACGCGTTGGGTTTAATTTATTTTTCACCGCAAATAATACACCAGGCACAACACCTGCTGAACCCGCTGTTGGCGTTGCACAAATTGTGCCCATTGCTGCGTTTACTTCATTTGTCGCCACCGCTTTACTCACCGCGTCTAGCAATAAATCACCGCTTAACGCGTTGCCACTTTGAATGTAGTTTTGAATTAATACCGCATCGCCACCTGTTAAGCCCGTTACCGATGTCACACCGCGAAGTCCACGCTCTACCGCTTCCTCCATGACCGTTAAGTTGCGGTCCATTTGTGCCATAATATCCTCTCGGCTGCGGCGTGTCATGCCGATTTCTTGCTCGATCATAATTTCTGAAATTAATTTACCTTCTTGCTCTGCACGCTCGACTAGCTCGCGTACGTTATGGAATAACACGTCCATGTAGAGCGCCCCCTTACGTATTCATTTTCGATACTTTTGTAATATGTGGAATGTATGAGATTTGCTCGATGATGCGATCATCTACATTTTCATCCACTTCAATTACCATCAATGCTGTTAACCCTCGCTCAATGCGCGATACTTCCATATGCCCAATGTTCACAGCGTGCATTGCTAAGCAGTTTGCCACGTTCGCAATACAGCCTGCACGGTCGTCATGCACAACTAAAATGGTTGGCATACCGCCTGTTAAATGCAGCTTGAAACCATTGACTTCACTAATTTCAATTTTACCGCCGCCGATTGAAATGCCGACAACGCTCATTTCACCGTCGTCATCACCCATGACGATGCGCGCTGTGTTTGGATGCTCCGTATGAGCCGTCTCCGGTAAAAATGTATACGTCATGCCCGCTTTTTCCGCCTCGGCAAATGCCGTTTTAATGCGCTCATCATCGGTATCATAATCAAGTAACCCTCCGATAATGGCCACGTCTGTGCCATGTCCTTTATACGTTTCTGCAAACGAGCCATATAAGTGAATCGTTGCCCATTTTGGCTGACGTCCAAACAAATCTCTCGCTACTCGTCCAATACGCGCAGCACCTGCTGTATGTGACGAGGAAGGACCAATCATAACCGGCCCGATAATGTCAAACACTGATGTAAATTTCATCGTCCTTTTCCCTCCTCGAAGATGTGTACTTCATTGTAACTGAAATGATGGCTGAAAACCAACATATTGTGCTAAACGTCTGACCTTTACACATGTGCGAATAGCCGACATCATCTACACAACAAAAAACCGCCCTGAACCGTGTTCCGTTCAGGGCAGCACCACTACTATTCTACTGAAATAATATATGGATATAACGGCTGTTTACCGTTGAATACTTCCACTTCCGCATCTTCAAACTGGCTTTCAATAAATGTTGCTAGCTCGTTTGCTGCGTCTTCTGTCGTATCTTCACCGTAAATCACCGTAATGATTTCTGAATCTTCATCAACCAGCTGTGTTACAACTTGCTGTGCCGCCTCTGTTAATGTTGGCGTTGATAAAATAATTTTACCTTCTGCTAGTGCCATGTAGTCGTCTTTGCGAATGTCGACACCATCAATGGACGTATCGCGCACTGCGTACGTTACTTGACCTGTTTTCACTTGCGTGAACGCTGCTGTCATCGCTTCTTTGTTGTCTGCTACTGGTTGCTCTGGATTGAACGCTAAGATCGCTGCCATCCCTTGAGGAATTGTTTTCGTTGCAACAACTGCTGCTTCAATATCAAGTAACTCAACCGCCTGCTCAGCTGCCATGACGATGTTTTTGTTGTTCGGCAAAATTAATACGCGCTCTGCGCCGATTTCTTGTACCGCTTTTACGATGTCTTCTGTTGACGGGTTCATCGTTTGACCGCCTTCGATGACATACGATGCACCGATTGAACGAAGTAAGTCTGCAATGCCCTCACCCATCGCAATTGTTACGATGGCATATGGTACTTTTGTGATTTCTTTTTTCGGTGCTTGGTGGTTTTCACCAACGATTGCTGTATGTTGTTCACGCATGTTATCGACTTTAATTTTCATTAAGCTGCCGTACTTTTGTCCAGCTGTTAATACTGCACCCGGTGTTTCCGAGTGAATATGTACTTTTGCAACTTCATCGTCTGAAATAACTAATAATGAATCACCCATGACGCTTAGTTCTTCGCGGAATTTAAACTCATCAAACGGCTCTTTTTCCGCATCTAAACGCACCATAATTTCTGTACAGTAGCCAAATTCGATATCTTCTGTATTCATGAAATCTTGGGCACGGTGATGCTCTGCATTAATTAAATCATCTAATGATGCGTCGTTTTTCTCCGGCAACGCTTCGCCTTTTAATGAGGCTAAGAAACCTTCATAGACGAATAATAAACCTTGACCGCCGCTGTCAACAACGCCGACTTCTTTTAATACCGGTAAAAGGTCCGGTGTGCGATCAAGTGATGCTTTTGCTTCCGTTACAAGCGCTTCGGTAATTTCGATTAAATCGCTCGTGCGCTCCGCTGCTTCCACTGCTGCTTTTGCGCCGTCTTTTGCGACCGTTAAAATCGTACCTTCCACCGGCTTCATCACCGCTTTGTACGCTGTGTCAACACCCGCTTGGAAAGCTTGTGCATAATCTTGTGCTGTTACTTCGTCTAGCTTTTCAATATGTTTACCAAAGCCGCGGAATAACTGCGATAAAATAACGCCCGAGTTGCCACGTGCGCCCATTAATAACCCTTTTGATAATGCTTGTGCTGTTTTCCCAATATGCGCTTGTGCGTGTTGTTCTGTTTCCTTCGCACCTGACGTCATTGATAAGTTCATATTTGTTCCTGTATCACCATCTGGCACAGGGAAAACGTTTAAAGAATCTACATAGCCTGCGTTTTGGTATAAATGGTGTGCACCCATTTGCACCATTTCGGCAAACTTTAATCCGTCTAAAGACTGCATTCGATTCCGTTCCTCCTCTTATACGTTCATGACACGCACACCTTGAACAAAAATGTTCACAGATTTCACGCTCATACCTAATGTTTTATTGACTGTATATTTTACTTTTGATTGGACTTGGTACGCAATTTCAGAAATTTTCGTTCCATAGCTTACGATAATATACATATCGATATGTAAATCGTCGTTTTGTTGGCGAACGATTACACCTTTTGTAAAGTTCTCTTTACGTAAAATATCTGTCAGTCCATCTCGAATTTGGTGTTTAGATGCCATCCCAACGATCCCGTAACATTCGATCGCTGCGCCTCCTGCAATTTGTGCAATTACATCGTTCGAAATATCAATTTGACCGAACTCGTTGTTTAATTCAATTGACATATTAAATGCCCCCTTGGCTCTATTAGACTAAACTATATTGTACTATACAACAACCTATTATAAAAGAAAACGTACTAATTAAGCTAGTGAGACATAGTATGTATTTTTTCGAATCGCTTTTAGCCGTTCAAAATGTAAGCAATGAATGCAGCCGTAAGCTTGTCGCATAAGCATATGTGTAAAAAATAAGGTGTAAAGGTTTTTTTCTTGAAAGTACTTGTGAAATGTCTTGCACTCGACGTGAGACTGTGTTAAATTATTATGGTATGTGAAATACCGAACTGAAAAACAAGCTTTCAGATTCATTTGTTAGGAGGGAAATATACATGCCAAAACAATGTGTAATCACTGGCCGTAAAGCTCGTTCAGGTAACACTCGTTCTCACGCAATGAACGCTTCTAAACGTACTTGGGGCGCTAACCTACAAAAGGTTCGTATCCTAGTTGACGGTAAGCCAAAGCGTGTATGGGTTTCTGCTCGTGCATTAAAATCAGGTAAAATCGAGCGCGTTTAATCG
>JAHAYH010000145.1 GCA_018384745.1 Caryophanon sp.
TGACGTGTACCCCCAGAGTTGGAAATCAACTCTGGGGGTATTTTATATGACCAAAATTAGCGTTAAAACTAAACTTAAAGCTGTTGAAGAATATGCCAACGGTAATGTTACTTTAGCATCAGTTAGGCATAAATACGGGATTGCTGAACATGATTTCCAAATTTGGGTGGGAATTTATGCAAGATTTGGTAAAGGACCATTACTCAATCCACCCAAAGTAACTGGGGATTTTCGGTTAAATCTGGTAAAGTGGAAACAAGAAAATTTGGCGTCAATCTCAGAAACTTGTATTCACTTTGGATATCGTTCCCCAGGTTCAGTGTATCAGTGGGAACGTCTCTATAACAAGCAAGGGCCACAGGCTTTACTGAGATTGCGTCGGGGAAGGAAACCTAAAAATGGTCAAACGACACGACAAGAATCAAGACAAGCTTCTTCAGCTCCAAAAACAGAACCAAACCTTACAAAGAGAAAACTTATTGTTAAAGATACAACTCGATGCCTCAAAAAAATTGACAGCCTTGAGAAAGCATCCAAAAAAGAACTCGCACAAGTAATTTATGACCTCAAGGCTAAATACTTATTAAAGGATTTGATCGATGCACTTCCCATTTCCATGTCAACCTATCAGTATTGGCAAAATCGGTTTGAACATCCGGACGAGGATGAAGAAGAACTTAAAGCCGTTATTAAAGGCCTCTTTAACTACTACCAAGCTGAATACGGCGTACGCCGTTTAAGCACTCAAATTCGAGACTACTATCGCTTAATTGGTAAAAAGACACCTAATCATAAGCGCATTCAGCGCTTAATGCATGAAATGGGACTTAAATGTATCAAATATAATCGGCGAGTCCGTAAGTATGATTCCTCTAAGGGACCAAATGGCAAGAAAGCTAAGAATAAGCTAAATCGGCGTTTTATGAGTAACCGTAAATATCAGAAAATGGTTTGTGACATTACAGAATTAAAGGCTCATGATGGGCGAAAAGTGTACTTAGAAATTATTAAGGACTTGGCAACTAACCAGCTTCTCACTTGGTCAATCAGTCAACATCCAAATCTTCAATTCGCATTAGATCCACTCCAGCAATTACTTAAGCAGTTACCTCATACAGGATACCAATTAACTTTACATACTGATCAAGGCTGGCACTATCAACATCGTGCTTGGCGCAAACTACTTCGCCAGGGAAACATTAGGCAAAGCATGTCGCATCGAGCAACCTGTCTGGATAACGCTGCCTGTGAAACAGTCTTTAGTAAACTGAAAGCAGAAATTGGTCCTGATACCAGTTATCGCAATCAAGAAGAATTAAGCCAAGCAATTAATGAATGGATTCACTTTTATAACGAACGCCGTATTCAGACAAAACTAGGCAACCAAACTCCACTTCAATATGAGCAGAATCTAGTTGCCTAGAAAAATATTTATTCAATTTTAAAGCAAGAACATACAGGTTCCAACTTTAAGGGTACACGTCA
>JAHAYH010000021.1 GCA_018384745.1 Caryophanon sp.
TCGAGTCCGACACGCGGTGCTTTGCAAACGAACGCAATACCTTCTCCGTATTTTCTGCGGAGATTCTGTCAAAATCCGCAAAGACGGGCGCAAGCGCTTTCCAACACATGGTTTCTAAAAGGGCAACAAAAAATCATTCCAACATACGGCCGACATCAAGGGGTAAAGCTAATTGGTACATTGGATTATGAAACAGGCGATGTATTTTGCGTGCAAGAAGAACACTATACCGCTGTTGAATTCCTCCGTTTTTTAGAAAAAGTGATTGCTCGTTATCCGAATGAACGCATCGTGATGGTATTAGACAATGCACGTATACATCATGCAAAATTGATTCAACCATTTTTAGAAAAGCATCAAGATTCCTTTGAATTTCTGTTTCTTCCACCATATAGTCCCGCTTTCAATTTAATCGAAGGATTATGGAAATGGATGAAGGAAACGGTGATCCATAATGTCTTTTACTCGAATGTCGGAAAGATTCAACGTGCTGTCCAAGGCTTTATCCAAATGATTAATCAAACACCTAAAAACACGGTGAATAGACTGTGCTTGAAACTCTAGTTTTCTTTCACCGTCTATATAGCGGTAAAATTAGTTGATTCATGTTATAATTTTTATACATAAAGAAGCTCCTTTTGATGATTTGGTTGTGGTGACTTAATTTTATCAAAGGTGCTTCTTTTTTTATGCACATTTTTGAACACGAGTTGGACGACGGTGGGCGCGACTTCTGCGGGAACAGCGCGTGCGGAATATCCATTTTTTCGCGCAGCGGAAAAATTAGATGGAGCCGGGCCCGCGAAAAGCGTCGCCCGAAACGGAGCCAACTCGCCGCTACATGTATACATAAAACAAAGCATCGGCGAATGTACCATTCGCCGATGCTTTGTTCAATTTAGAGGGGGTTTTGTCCCAGCCTCTTTTTCCGTTTCGCGATCATATTGCGTGTCACTTGAATGAGCACTTCAGCAAACACGATGCCCATCGCAATCGCCCCTGCAATCATAAAGACGCGGGCTGAATGTTGCACACCCATTGTAAAATTATTTTCCATTAAGCTGCGCATTGCGTTGTAAGACGTCCCCCCCGGCACGAGCGGAATGATGCCGGAAACGTTGAAAATCATCATCGGTACACGTAAACGCTTTGCTAACATATGCGCACAAATTCCGACAAACAAGGCACTCGCAAACGACGCGTGAATCACATCAAAGCTATACACATCGGTCAGCATAAAGTAAATAAGCCAGCTGATCATTCCTACAACACCACAATATAGAAGCTTTCGAAATGGCGCATTAAAAATAACCCCAAAACATACGCTTGCAAAAAAACTAACAATTGCTTGAATTATATAATCCACTTCTTCACCTCTTTATAGTATTGTTAATGCTAGTGCGATTCCTGAACCAATGGCAAATGCCGTCAGCAATGCTTCAATGCCGCGCGCAAGCCCAGATGTAAAATGCCCTGCCATTAAATCACGAATGGCAATTGTAATAATTACCCCAGGAACGAGCGGCATGACGGACCCAATAATAATCGTATCGATTTGCTGTCCGACACCTAGCTGGACAGCGAGTGCCGCGACAACACCTACTGCGACAGATGCAATAAATTCGGAGAAAAACTTTACTTTCGTTACATCTGTAACAAGTAGTAACACCCAGTACCCAAGTCCCCCTGCAATCATCGCCGGAACGAAATCCTGCCATATGCCTTGAAACATAATAAGGAAACAACCACTAGCGATCGCTGCGGCTAGTATTTGTACATAATTTGGTAACATATAGTTCTTTTTTTCTATTTTTTTCAACTCGTCATATGCTTCTTCTAATGTTATGATACTAGAAGTGAGCTTTCGGGATATAGTATTCACTAAAGAAATACGATGTAAATTCGTCACACGATTCGGTATGGAGGTGATTCTTGTCGGCTGTGTACGTCCTAACGAAAAAATAATACCTGTTGGCGTTACATAGCTTTGTGCGCTCATCATTCCTTGAGAGTGCGCCATGCGAATCATCGTATCTTCTACACGATATGTTTCAGCACCGCTTTCCATCATAATGCGACCCGCTAATAAGAAACAATCAATTGCAAATTCTGTACGCTCGTTATAATCCAAGCTATTGACCTCCCCCTGCAATATAGTCACAGTCATCTTAACGAATATATTGCCTCGAGCGCAATAGCAAATTTTATACTACACGTGCGACATCACTATTTTACATATTATGAAAGGAGTCTTTTTCATCATGTCGCGAAAGCCAAGATCCAAGACACGTAAGCTTCAACTACAATCGCTTTCTATTTTAGGTGTCGTTGCTGTCGTATGTGCAGCAGCTTATTTTTTCTTTTTCCAGCCTGCTTCGCTACTATCGAAAACAGCCGAAACCCAAACCATTCCGGAATCCTCTATTACGAAAACAGCACACGCTGATTTCCCTGCATTATTCAATGTAGTCGAAACAGCTGAACATACTACGACACCATTTACGCTGCATTACGTATTAACAGGTAAAGCGCTGCCGGATGCTTTATTAAAAGATTACATTCAACAATTAAAAGAGAGCTACATACAAACCGCCGACTTTACTGGCTCAAACAACTTAGTGCTTGACGCGACAGTTATACCGTACCAAGATGCATTTTATTCTTTCACATTACATAAACGCATTTTACAGCAAGATGTACAAGTTTCGAGTGAAACAAAATACTTTTTCTACGATGCAACAGCCGAAAAATTCGTAACATTTAAGCAGTTGCTCAATCATGAAGAAGACAAACTTGCTACGATTGTAGCGTTATTACGTCAAACGGTCGAACAAAATTCGCAATACGATCACTTAGTGAATGCATTTTTCATGCAGCCAGATTACGTGCCAACGTGGCGAGATTTCGAACGTTTTACATTAGCGAATGATGCGCTAACATTTACGTTTGCCACAAATAGCACACCTGCATTAATGGACATCCCGTTACCAACGGAGAAAATTAACGATTTATTACGCGAGGCATACCAGCTACCATTGCCGAAAATGGCCAATGTTGTTCCTGCTGATTATGTACTTGATCCAACGAAAAAACGTGTAGCCATTACATTTGATGATGGACCGAGCCCTACCGTTACACCGCAAGTGCTCGACACTTTAAAAAAATACAATGCAAAAGCAACGTTTTACGTGCTCGGCAATAAAGTCGAGGAAAGTCCAGAACTCGCTAAACGAATCGTCGACGAAGGACATGAAATCGGCAACCATACGTGGACACATCCAAACTTAGTGAACTTAACCGATGAAGCCATTTTAGATGAATACACTCGTACAACAAATGCGATTATTCAAGCTACAGGCTACACACCATCTACGTTCCGTGCGCCATATGGCAGCATCAACGAACGCGTTCAAAATGTTGTGCCACTTGAGGCGGTCATGTGGTCAATTGATACGCTTGATTGGAAGCACCGCAATCCGAACGCAACGGTGAATATCGTCAATGCAAACTTACATAATAATGCCATTATTTTAATGCATGATATCCATCAACCAACTGCGAATGCACTTGATCGTGTGCTAGCTAACATTCAAGCAGCTGGCTATGAAATGGTGACGATTTCAGAATTAAGCTTATATATCGACTAACAAAACGAAGTGGTAGTGAAAAATGTTGATTTTTCACTACCACTTCGCTGCTGTTTACCATCTAACAATCATCGATGATTGATGCTTCGTCTCTTGAATATCGATGCCGCGCTTGGCCATTTCTTCAATATATTTCGCACCTGGCACCGCTACTTCTGGTGGTCGCACACCACGCTCTAAAATCGTGCCATCTAAAATCATTTGTACAACCGATGAAGCTGTAGCGCCTGTGACACGCGCCATCGCAGAAGACGCAAATGTTGCATCTTTTTTCACCGTTAGTTCATATTCATACGTCACTTGCTGCTCGGATTTTTCGCCACCTACGACAATGCGCAGCAATACCGCATCCGCTTCATCGCCAAGCGCTAACTTTTCCTTCATGACCTCTCTTGTCACATCGCGCACATGCACGCGCTGCTCCCCGAGCGTCACTTGTTGCTCTGTATCTAAAAAGCCTAATGCTGCTAACAATTCAAATTTTTCAGCATGTCCTTTATAGCGAATCGTTTTATACGCTAATGTTTGCACGCCTGGGAATGAGCGATGCAATGTTGAAATACCACCGGATGTATAAAACGCTTCCAAAATACCAAAGCCGTCAAAATAAATTTGCTCCACGTCGCTTAATGAACGCTTCAGTTGCTCCTCACCACGCTCGACGACAATCGTTGGCTTCGTATAATGGTCGAACATGCCATCTAATGAAAAGACGTGTGCATATTGTAGCGGTGGTTTCGGTTCAACCGGAATGCCTCCTACGTAAAGCTTCACCGTTTCAACAATATCAAGCTTTGATGCACCGTAACCGACAAGCACATTCGTCATGCCAGGTGCTACACCCATATCTGGAATAATGACGATGCCTTTTTCGTTCGCCACGTCATTTAGCTCTAGTACGCGGTCCGTTACACCGTCGATATGCCCGCCTAAATCGACGAGATGCACCCCTACGTCAATGGCTGCTTTTGCAACGCGCTCATTAAACTCATAAAATAATGCATTTACGACTGCTTGTCCTTTTGCCATGACGTCCTTTAATTGCTGTTCATCATTCGCATCCATTACAACCGTTTGAATTTTTGACGAATCAAACTGTTCCAGTAACTGTGGTTCAATGAGCCTTTTATCCGCTAATATGACTTGTGTAACACCTTCGCTATTCACCAAATCCCTTGCGATCTCTCTCCCCATTAGTCCTGCACCTAAAACAACTACCTTCATGTACATATCCCCTTTCTGCTATTTTGATTGAACAATTCATCTTGCTTCACAAAATACCGGAGACTAGAAATAAACAGGTACATTATTTCTCTTTTAAGTAATTATTTTGTACCTTACTACCATTTTCCATCATTTGACGTATGAAATCAATCGTTTTTCGATATAAATGACAACATATTTATGTTAGGCGGTTTTTGGGCTTATCGTCATCTAAAAATGTCAGCAATGCCTCGACATTCGTTTTGAACATTTCATGCCGTGCTTTCACACTCGCACTCGCAATATGCGGCAAAGCAACGACATTTGGCAATGTTAATAATGGATGCTCAACAGGTACTGGCTCCTGCTCAAAAACATCTAAGCCGGCTGCCCAAATGTCGCCATTTTTCAACGCATCATATAATGCGGCTTCATCTACCGTACCACCGCGCGACACGTTAATAAAAATTGCTGTTTCTTTCATCAGTGCTAATTCACGCGCACTAATTAAATGATGCGTCTCCGCTGTATACGGGGTAAGCACCATGACGAAATCTGACTCTTGTAATAGCGCATCTAAATCGCGATAACGGAAGCCGTACATTTCCTCATCCTCATATTTCCGGTTGCGGTTATGATATAACACTTGCATATCAAAGCCTCTTGCTCGACGTGCAACAGCTGAACCGATTCGGCCCATACCAATAATGCCAAGCGTCGCCCCTGATACTTCCATCCCTGTTAACTGCATCGGCGACCAGCCTTGCCACTGTCCAGCGCGCAAATAATCCGCGCCTTCCACAAGTCGACGCGCAGTCGCAATGAGTAAGCCAAACGCTAAATCAGCTGTCGCATTCGTTAATACATTTGGCGTGTTTGTCGCCATAATGCCGCGGTCACGCAACGCCTCAATATGTAAATTGTTGTAGCCAACCGCTAAGTTCGCAACCATTTTGAGCTTCGGTGCATGCGCTAACAATTCCTCATCAATTTGATCTTCAAGCGTTCCCCAAATGGCGTCCACATCGGCGACTTGCTGCAAAAGCTGTTCACGCGGCATTGCACTATGTTCCTCATGCCATTGCACAACTTCCGCCACCTCCTGAAGCGGTGCCACAAACTGCTCTGGAAACTTTCG
Organism: Caryophanon sp.; assembly: GCA_018384745.1. Classification (GTDB taxonomy): domain Bacteria; phylum Bacillota; class Bacilli; order Bacillales_A; family Planococcaceae; genus Caryophanon. The sequence goes on from JAHAYH010000021.1 coordinate 5,989, forward strand.
TGTAATTAACACTTTTTTCATACGTTTCTCCCCCTTTAAGTAATACTATTCGCAATGTTTATATAGAAGCCCTTCATTTTTGCTTATATGTTCCCTTCTTGTCAACTACTTCAAACGATATTCGGTCGCCATTTTCCGGTACTATATCGCACATCGCAATAGTACAAATGACGTTTTTTCGTATATAATAGACGTAATCACATGTCGAAGGAGGCGAAATCCTATGTATTACAAAAATGTCGAAGAAACAGCGAAGGATTTAGGGATGCCGCAGTCGCAGGTGCTGAAGTATATTTACGAAGGTCGCATTAAAGCGGTATTCGATGGCGAGGAATTTCTCATTAATAGCGGACAGTTTGATACGTATTATGAACAGTTAGAACGCATTAAGGAAGAAATTGAAGTTTGGCGCAATACGCCGATTCCAGACGATATGGATGTTAAAGACGAAGATTAATAGGTGGAAGGCAGCGGATGAGTAACGCTGCCTTTTTTTCGATAATAAAGGAGTGTTAATAATGTTTGTTCAAAATGACATACAGCAGCACTGGATTGAAAAGCTGCAGCAACATCGCGATTTCTTTTTAGACGGTGCAGCAGAGCGCGACGAAACACGCACATTTCCGCTTGCACAAATAGAATGGCTCGCACGTGAAGGTTACGGTGCCTTAACGTTGCCAACTGCGTATGGTGGGAAAGGCTTGTCCGTAAGCAGCATGATTGCGGTGCAAGAAACGCTTGCATCAATCGATGGCTCAACAGCTCTTGCGATTGGTTGGCAGCTCGGTGTTGTTGGGGACTTATATGAAAAGCAACTTTGGGATCAACACATGTTGGCATTTTTAGCGCATGAAATCAAAGACGGTGCGCTCATTAACCGCAATGCAAGTGAAGCGGCAACAGGCAGTCCAACACGCGGTGGTCGCCCTGAAACAACCGCTGTTCAAGACGGTGATTTTTGGGTATTAAATGGACATAAGACATTTGCAACAACCTCGCCTGCGCTGCGCTATTTTATCGTTACCGCTTGGTGTGCGGAAAAAAATAGCATTTGCCATTTCCTTGTACCGAAAGCTGCAGACGGCGTAACGCTTGAAAAAACGTGGAATACAGTCGCGATGCGCGCAACAGCAAGCGATGACTTATTACTTCAAAATGTGCGTATCCCGCTTCATTATTTAGTCGAGGAATTACAAGCACCGCGTGCGCAGCAATTAAACGGCTGGCTATTACATATTCCTGCATGCTACTTAGGGATCGCACAAGCTGCGCGTAACTACGCCATTCATTATGCAAAAACATATGCACCAAACAGCATCAATACAACGATTAGTGAACTTCCTAATGTACAAATGCACATTGGTCATATCGAACAAGAACTATTAGAAATGCGCCACTTCCTTTATTCAGTTGCGCGTATGTACGATGATCCACAGCTACGTACACAGCTAACAGAAGAGCTCGGTGCAGCAAAAACGAAAGTGATGAACGGTGCGTTAAAAGTCGTTGATCTTGCGATGCGCATTTGTGGTGCACATAGCTTACAAATGACGTGTCCACTCCAACGCTACTACCGCGACGTTCGCGCTGGGCTGCATAATCCACCGATGGAAGATATCACGGTAATGAAATTGGCGAAGCACGCATTATGTTCATACGAAAGGGGGTGAATACATATGTTAACAACTACTACGAGTACGTTAGACGGAAAAAAAATTACGACTTATCACGGCGTTGTAAGCGGTGAAGCGATTATGGGCGCAAACATCGTACGTGACTTATTCGCATCAGTAACAGACGTCATTGGCGGTCGTTCAGGTGCGTATGAGGAAAAGCTGGTCGAAAGTCGCGAAGTCGCGATGCAAGAAATGATCGAGCGCGCGCAAGTAAAAGGCGCAAATGCAGTCATCGGCATTAGCTTAGATTTTGAAACAGTTGGTCAAGCCACCCACAATCCAACGGTTGCCGATGCGACGGGCGGTCACGATGTAGGCTCCCAATTCAGCTTGCAGGATGCGGGTCTCTTCGAAACCGGTGGTCGGCAGACTGGTCAGGAAGTCTGTACATTCCTGCTCTTTGCGGTAGATGGTGGGATTGTCGGCCAACATGGTCAAGGGAGAATCGTGCACGATATAGACGG
>JAHAYH010000157.1 GCA_018384745.1 Caryophanon sp.
TTTTAGAAGATTAACGTATTTCCTCCTGAAATATACCGTAAAACTATTCCACTGCGCTGCTCGATATAAGTGTTGGCGTCCCCCCTGTGGAGATTATGGAGAAGGAGTAGAGGGGAATGGAAAGGCATAGGCATGGCTTACACCATTTGTCACATGTCACATGTCACATGTCAGATGTCAGATATGCTAAGTTATATTTGGCTGGTTCGCAGATTTTCGCTGTCTTTACCCCAAATGATAGAATATATGAAGAAACTACTATGTATTATTGCGTTGGCATTGGATGTCCTGATCCGCTTGGCTGGTATAGAGACAAACCTGAAGACAAACGCTTTTATGCGACTTGTTGTATTGAGTCCGAACCTCTTTACGTCAAAGTCTTTGGATAATGGTCTTGTAGAAGTTACGTCAATGACCTCTTGACATGTTGGGGGTGATGCCATGGACCAGTCCCCGTGACACGCTTGTGACTGGAATTCTGTGCAGGATAATACCATATTAAAAAATAAAATATCCTGAATTGTCAAATTAAGTGCAACAGTTAGGCTATGAAGAAATGTATTGCTTGAAGAGTTCTTCTGCTGTCTGATATTGGAGGATTCGACGGTGTTTGTGGTTAATGGCATTGGTTGCCTGTTCAACATAAGCCTTTGTTTTGTCTTTCATACTCTTGCCCTTAGGGAAGAATTGACGCAAAAGACCATTGCAGTTCTCATTGGTGCCCCTTTCCCATGGAGAATATGGGTGGGCGAAGTAGATCTGGCAGCCTTTGATCTTGGTCATATCCGCAAACTCAGAGCCATTGTCAAACGTGATCGATTTAAACCAGGCAGGATGTCTGTCAATCTCATTTTGAAGCAGCCTTTGGCATGTGCTTGCCCGATAGTCAGGAATCTTGATAACTACTTCAAAGCGTGTGGTTCTTTCGGTCAAAGTCATTAAAGCAGGCTGATTCTTGCGTCTGACGCCTTTAACCAGATCTCCTTCCCAGTGCAGCGGCGTTTTTCTGTCTTCAATCTCTTTAGGACGCTGTTCAATGGAATTGCCAAGATTCTTCTTGTGCAAAGCATGACCGCCATGGCCGTGATGACGCTTGTTCCTGCGTCTTTTGAGCTTCATAGGCAGATCAATATTGCTTATGTCCAGCAAGCCCTGATCAATATAGCGATAGACGGTTGGTGTGCTGGGACAAGGGTAGCCTGGCATGGTCCTTTTGAATTCACCAACGAACTCATCGATGCTGGTGGCATCAAATTTAGCTTTAAAGCGTCTAGAGAGCATTCTCAAAAAGACAGCATAATGCTTCAATGGATTGCGCTGATAGCAGTTTTGGCGACGCTTCTCATAATAAATCTGTGCAGTATCAGCGTAATAGTGCTCATACAATAAATAGCTGCTGTCTCTTTGCAGGACGCTTCCGCGTTTGATTTCGCGACTGATTGTCGACTTATGGCAGCCAACTTCTTGAGCGATAACAGTACGGGAAGTTATGCCGGAATCCAGCATTGCTTGAATTTGTCCACGTTGTACGCTGGTTAATTGATGATAGTGCTTAGAAATGCTAGAATTTGAATTGGTCATGAAGATCTTCCTTTCTTGATTTTTCGTCACTTCAAGTTTAGGTCTTCATGGCCTTTTTGTTTAACACTTAGTGTTGCACTTCAATTTTAAATCCGGGGAAAGTAAATTTTTAGAATTAGAGGAACACGATATGACTCCATGGTGGAAAAAAGCGGTTGTTTATCAAGTTTATCCTAAGTCATTCCACATGTGTTGGACGGTCGTGACGTGCGTGCGCGTGCACAAACAGGTAGCGGGAAAACAGCGGCATATGTCATTCCAT
>JAHAYH010000024.1 GCA_018384745.1 Caryophanon sp.
CCTTTGTTATTCCTGACACACTCTGTTTTCTAGCTTGTTTGAGAAAGGTCTGGTAACGTCTTCTTGATTTTAAGGGCTTCTGTCGGGTGAACCTTTGAATAGGTTACACTAAACTAGACAGAATTTATAAAGTGTTCTACACTAAAGAAAAGAGGAGAACAGATATGTCTAGAAAAATTCGCCGTCATTTCACAGATGAGTTTAAACAACAAATTGTTGACCTACACAATACAGGTATGAAGCGAAGCGAGATTATCAAAGAGTATGACTTGACCCCGTCTAGCTTTGACAAGTGGGTTAAACAAGCAAGAACAACTGGTTCCTTTAAAACTGTTGATAATCTGACAGATGAACAGCGTGAGTTGATAGAACTCAGAAAACGAAATAAAGAACTCGAAATGCAATTAGACATCCTAAAGCAAGCGGCAGTGATTATGGCACGAAAAGGCAAATAATCACTGCTAACAAGGATAAATACAGCATTTCAGCCATGTGTCGTTGGTTGAAGATTCCTCGCTCTAGCTATTACTACAAAGCTGTAGTGCCAGTATCTGAGGCACAACTTGAAGAAATGGTGAAGCGCATTTTTCTTGACAGTAAGTCCAGATACGGCGCTAGGAAGATTAAGAAATGTCTGGAAGCACAAGGGATTACCTTGTCTCGCCGTCGGATTCGTTGCATCATGAAGAGATTGAATTTGGTTTCTGTTTACCAGAAGGCTACCTTCAAACCGCAGTCTAAAGGGAAGAATGAAGCACCAGTTCCAAATCTCTTAGAGAGACAGTTTAACCAACAAAAACCATTGGAAACCCTTGTGACGGACTTAACCTATGTTCGTGTTGCCAATCGTTGGGCTTACGTTTGCTTGATCATTGACCTCTTCAACCGTGAAATTATTGGCCTATCTCTTGGTTGGCACAAGACTGCTGACTTGGTCAAAGAAGCCATTCAAAGCATTCCCTACGCTCTGACCAAGGTCAAACTCTTCCATTCTGATCGTGGTAAGGAGTTTGATAAT
>JAHAYH010000003.1 GCA_018384745.1 Caryophanon sp.
GATCGAGATGACGACGATGATGATGATCGAGACGACGATGACGATGATGACGACGATGATGATGACGATGATGACGATGATGACGATCGAGATGACGACGATGATGATGATCGAGACGACGATGACAATGACCGAGACGATGATTAAACATAACGTTGAAAAGCTGCGCCGTAATCGACGCAGCTTTTTTGCGTGATAAACTAATCAACAATTGGTATAATATGTTATATTTTGTCATTTCCGTGTTATAAATAGATTTTATTTTCTGGAATTAACGTAAATAAAACCTTTTGTCCTGTATAATAGGTTTAGTATTAAGGTTATATTTGTATGTTTTTTAATACTAAATGCCTTTTATTCATCTTTATATAAAGGAGGGAATTAGCATTCTATAACGTCAGAAACGAATCGTATAAAAAATGAGAGTGGGGAGGAACAGGAATGAAAAAATTGATGACTTCGCTACTATTTGTAGTAGCTACACTCGTTCCAACATCAGTCTATGCCTTTTCGGATGTTGAGAAAAATATGTACTATGCAACGCCAATTAATTGGGCAGCTGAGAAAAAAATCATCTCCGGTTATGCTGATGACACATTTAAACCAAAAGCTCAAGTAACCTTTGATCAATTCATTAAAATGTATGCGAATAGTTTTTCTTTTGAAACAAAAGGCGCAACAACATATGCTGAATTTTACGACGTGCTTCGTCAATACAATATTGAATTTTTATATAAAAATAAATATATTACACGAGGTGATGTAGCAGTATTATTCGCATACGCTACAGGTTCTTTAGATGCGGATTTAAGTTCACAACCACTACATATGTATTATGAAGAAGCTGCGCAATTTATGCTTGATACGCAGCTCTCAACAGGACAGCAAACTGGCAAAACAGCAGCTGAAAGATTTGGTGCTTATAATGCGTTGACACGAGGGCAAGTTGTGACATTTTTATATCGTGCAAATGAGTTACAGTTATTAACAATTGCTGATAATATTCGCTACATTTCAGAAATCCCGCTGTTTACAGCACATGATCGTATTATACGTAGCTATGAAATGACCGACGATGTGACATATTATGTACTTGCTCATGAAAATCCTGTCGCTAACTATGAAGTACAAATTGTGCTAGATAACGAAGTCATTGGTGGCTATTATGCTGTACCACAAACAACGTTTTTAGGTTACGATATTGGTGCCCCTTTCGAGGAAAACGTTATAACGCCCACTTACTATAATGTGACACCACATATTGATCGATTTGCTGAAAATGAAGTACGTGCTGTATCATATCGCCACATTCGCTCTAAAAAAGAGCAACGTCTTCAAGATGCACTAAATATTACCCTTTATTCTAACGATGAAGCGATCTCGCAATTATATAGCGACTTAGCAAATGAGTTTCGCGCGAAAAATGACAAGTCTGTATTGCAGCCACATGCCACATTAACATCTGCTTCAAAATTACATAGCATCGATATGGCTAAAAATAATTACTTTAGTCATACATCTTTAGATGGCTCAGAACCATGGGACCGCATTGATTTAATAAGCCCGTCAAATACATTTATGATGATGGGTGAAAACATCGCTGCTGGCTATCCGACTATTTTTGACGCACATACAGGATGGATCAATTCACCTGGACATCGTCAAAACTTGCTTGCTTTTCACTATGAATACATTGGATTTGGTGCAGCTTCGCAAAGTAATAACGAATTATATCCTTATTACACAACGAACTTTGCTAGTCAGTAAGAAAAATATTGAGGAACAATTTAGCTCTCGCATAATAGAGGCACTGCAATATTTTCAATTTAAAGCGAAACAGTATGCGCACCCGTTAAGTTAAATTCAACTGTATGCTTTCTTTTGTGCTTACTTGAACAATTAATGATGGTGATGTGTATATTTTAAAGATGCATACTTCAACCGTTGTTGGCGCTTCGGATAACTATTCATTAAATGTTGAACGGGAGAGTAGTTCAAATATACAGAACCTTTATTCAGAAAATTACGTCATATGTTACAATAAAGATAATATACAGCACGATTCTCATCGCTGAATCGGTACTATGAATGTGCATTTGTGTATGTAAGCGTGCTGAAATCGAGCAATTGTATGCGCAAGTGCCGCGTCTTATACACGGTTAATGCGTTGCGTTAGCATAAACAGAGTGAATTGGACAGACAGCACTATTATCCATGCCAATGATCGTAAGCTATTGTATGCATGTCCAAAACACGATCGAAAGGGAGGTTTTCCTATGAACGCCAGTGATTTACGCGTATTAGACATGAACGAATCGTTTTGGTTGCTCGTCATTTCATGTATGATTATCACGTTTGTTTTATTGAAAGTGTTAAAAGGACGACAAAGACGCTTCATCCCACTCATTGTATCGTTATATGGCTGTGCGTTTTGCGCGAGCATTATTTTCGTGTTTGGCGAAGGGTTTACAGGCATTGCGTACGTATTGCTAAGCTGGGTGTTTTTAATTATCGCTGCGGTGAGTTTATTGATGCAAAGCGTGCAGTATGTTAAAGCAGCTAAAGGTAACCGCGACGCTGCTTGATTGAAAAACAACTTGTATCAAAGGTAAAGCAGCTACGACAAATATGCCGTAGCTGTTTTTGTCATGTTATAAAGTGTATACGGCATTTGCTCAATTGTCTTTCTTTTTAGAAAAATGTAAAGTATACTGTACGTAAAGCGAACTTTACATTTAGGAGGAGGGATTGCCATTAAAAATAATATTAAAGCGTTGCGCGCGCAGCACAATATGACGCAAGATCAGCTAGCCGAGAAGTTAGCTGTTTCGAGGCAAACGATTATTTCTCTTGAAAAAGAAAAGTACAATCCGTCCATCATATTAGCGTTTAAGTTAGCCGCAATTTTTCATTGTACGATCGAAGACATTTTTATATATGAAGGGGAAGTGTAAATGAAAACAGCACGTGAAAATCAACTCGGGTATTTATTTTTAGCAATCATTATGATCCCACTGGGCGTGTACTTGAATTACGGGGACATTATGGCAGGTGAGTTTCCAGAAGCCATTATGATTTTTTCGCTAGGTACGAGTGCACTCATGATGGCGTACTTATCACCGCATCTATTTCCAAAAGATGAACGCACAAAAGAAATTATCGGTAGAAGCATGACGATTAATTATTTTACGCTATTTTTGTCGATTCTCCTGCTATTTTATATGACGACGCCAGCTGCACCGTTTTTATTAAATGCATCGCAAGTGTTAGTGACGTTGACAGCCATTATGACGACCGCGATTCCGCTTACGATGATTGTGTACGCAAAGCGCATATAACGAGCAACTAATAAAGCATATAGATCACTTAGAACTTAATGCATATACGCACGGAAATATCATGCAAAACAAATACGATAAAGTAGGGATAAACGTTATGAAAACATATGCATTAACGGATGATGATGTTCAACTAGTCGAGGAAGCAAAACGGAAAATTGCAGCGTTGTATACGGAGGATCGACATCACGTAGGCGCAGCGTTACGAACAGCTAGTGGCAACATTGTTTCAGCTGTCCATATCGAAGTGAATGTTGGACGTGTAACGGTGTGTGCAAAAGCGATTGCAATTGGCAGTGCCATTTCAAGCGGTGAAAAGCAGTTTGACACAATTGTAGCGGTCAGACATCCATATTCCGATGAAGAAAATCGTGCGCTACAAGTTGTGAGTCCTTGCGGCATGTGTCGAGAGCTTATTTCGGATTATGCGCCGCATTGTTTTATTATTTTGCCAATAGACGGCGCGCTACAAAAGGTGCAAATTCACGAACTAATACCGTTTAAATACACGCGTATGTAAAACAAAGGGCATAGGTAGTGATGAACGTAATGCAGGCATAGTTTATATATTCGATCGCCTCCATTAACTGAAACTTTTGTCGCGCGTGAATGGTCATTTACAATGTCCTATTTCAAACGTGTGCGAAAATAGGTACACTTTTACTAGTGGGGGGATGACGATGAAAAAAGTAGGAATCGCTGTAGTAACTGTCGCGATCTTGTATATAGCGATGGTGCTGTATGAGCAGCATAAAATCATTGCGGACTATCGACAAATTCCATACTATTCGTTAGAGAAGCTCGGCTATCCGATTGCAAATGTGCTTGAACTGCATGAAAAAGCAGACACGTATAGTGAGGATGAACGACAGGAAAAACTGCAGGAGCTTAACGTACAGTTTGCGACAATTTTTAACTACGGTGGTGTGGGCTTCTTAGAGGAGCAACATATTAAAGATTTGTACTATGATGACTATACTACTGCGAGAATAGACTTTGCGACGTTGCTTCAAACGTATATGGAGGCGACAACGTTACAACAACGTGAGCAGGCGTACAAAGATTTAAAAGCGCGGTATGAGCAATATGAGAAATTTCTTCAACCGGTAAAAGAGGAATTGGTGCAGGAAGATGATTCGAATTAATGTTCTATATATAAGGTGAAAGAAAATTAGAGTTTCAAACAAAGTCTATTCACCGTATTTTTAGGTGTTTGATTGATCATTTGGATAAACCCTTGTACAGCACGCTGAATCTTTCCAACATTTGAGTAAAAGACATTGTGGATCACCGTTGCCTTCATCCATTTCCACAATCCTTCGATTAAATTTAAATCGGGACTGTACGGTGGAAGGAACAGAAATTCAAAGGAATCTTGATACGTTTCTAAAAATGGTTGGATCAATTTCTCATGGTGTATACGCGCATTGTCTAATACCATCCCCCTTTCACAATAAATCAAGTGTAACAAACATTCCCAAAGCGCTGTTTGGTAAACAAAAAGCAGCTGGACATTCCTTGTCTCAGCTGCTTGTGGAAAGGCTCCCAAACGTAACATTTGGGAACGTTTTTTTGTATTGATTTGTATATTCTATTGATGCTTGTTTCACTAAAGCCTTTGACATATTAGAATTTTGCTCCGCACCATGGACAAAAATTAATTTCTATTTTTGAAGAACCACCATCATGAATTATTATTCCGTATTCATTAGATTTTTCATCAAATATGATTATTTTATCAGGACAATCATAAGGATTTTCATGAATATCACACTTGAAGTTTGCATGATAATCCATATACTCACAGCAAAACTCTTTCATAATTTAATTTCCCCTTATAGTATTCAAAATTTTGTTAGTTTAATTTTAACATTCCCAAAGCGCTGTTTGGTAACGTTTTTAGCACAAAAAATACACGTGTAAACGATTAAAAATGCGCCTTGTCTTTCTTTTATTTTGACGATTTTTCTCGTCAGTTATAATTAATAAAAAGCAGCCGAGACAATGAATGTCTAGCTGCTTTTTAGTTTTGGCGAAATATTACTTGTTTTGATAGCTTTAAAATCAAGAAATTACTTTTAAGTTTTCTATAAATTCATCCCGTTCATTTGTCAATAATATATACATACCTGCCGAATCACTTAGTTTTGTGATTTTCTCAAGTAAAATGGCATCTTGCTTAGTAAAAGCTTGTTCAACTAACGCAATATCTTTTTTTAAATGGGCTATGAATGTATCATCTTCTCGTTGAATATCTTCGTAAATAAATTGTATCCATAATGTATTTGGAAGGAGGTATGTATGCAAAACATACTCTAAAGCAGATAACTCAATATATTTTCGTTTCGGATTATACTCATACTTTTCAATAATAGGGAGAATTAGCGAGATGAACTTATCTAAATTCAATGGCACTGTTAATAATGAATCGGATAAATATGTTTCACAAATACGTGTAATCTCAGCATTATTATTGGTCTGAAGCAATTGTTCAACATATAAAATCTCTTGTTTAAAAGCTTGACGTTCATCAAATGTTAAACGACGAAATTGTTTATAAATTTCCTCTATCTCTTCAAGTTCAGTTCCAGGTGTCATATATGCAATTGAAAAGTATTCAAGTAATTCAAGCTTCATTGAGTAACCATCCCTTTTTCTAATAATGGCGAAGCGAATTCAATTAAAAAACCTTCTTCAAGCTTCACAAATTCTGTCTTACATAAAACAACATAGCTTTTTGATGTTTTCATGATTTCTTCTGTTCCCCAAAGCATTCCATAACCTATATATGTTTGGTGTTCAAAAGATAATTTTAACCGTTGTGTAACCGTATTTTCTTCAAATAGCCATGTTGAAATAGCATCAGCATTATTAAGTATAACTTCGTTAATACAACTCTCTGCAGTCTCTCGGCTAGTGAAGCAAGCAACATTGGATACTGTATCTTGTATTTTTTGTTTCAGTTCTTTCTCTGTTAAATTAACGAATAGTATTTCCAATCGTATTTCAGCTCCTTTATTTTGCCTTTGGATATGCTGTTTTAATTATAAAACCTAATTCAGCATTAGAACTTTTAGAAAGAACTCTGTTCCTTTGAAAGATTAGAAAGAAAAGCAGCTGCGCGATTTATGCGTAGCTGCTTAAACATTGATTGATTTAGTAGTGATCTTTCACCGAATAAATATAAATCGTATTGTTCTCTACACGATAAATTAATCGATGTTCATCGGTGATTCGACGCGACCATTTGCCCGACAACTCATACTTTAACGGTTCAGGCTTGCCAATTCCTTCGAATGGATTACGGTCAATGTCTTTAATTAAACGATTAATTTTTTTGATTGTACTTTTATCTCCTTGATCATGCCAATACATATAATCTGACCAAGCATCATCTGACCAGGTTTTAATCATCTTCGACCTCGATTAATTCACGTACTGTCCCTTGTCCAGACTGAAATTGTTCATCGCCGCGACGAATTTTGTCCATTACATAGTTATTCGATAATGTGCGTAACGTTTCTTGCATGGCATCATAGTCACGTTTTGACATCACAACCACCGTATCTTCCACATTTTTCGTTGTCACAATGAATGTATCCGAGTCTTCGTTGATTTGTCGCATATAGCCACGTAAATTTTGGCGGAAATTAGAATACGCAATCGCTTCCATCGAAAGCACCTCCTAGTTGTACGATATATTGTACAACTAATTGTAATTCATTTTGATGAAATTGCTAAAGAAAAAATCTTTGCTTCGATTAATAATTCTAATTTTCAAATGAAAAAAGATTTAGTGAATGAT
>JAHAYH010000018.1 GCA_018384745.1 Caryophanon sp.
TCAAAAACGACTAAACGGCCTGAGCCCTGTAGAATTCAGAGCTCAAGCCGCTTAACTTAATTTTTATTATTTCCACTGTCTACTTGACAGGGAGCAGTCCAACTGGCAATTTCCCTTTTTCATTATGCAAATAAGTTGTATACCGAAATGATGATGATTGCAATTGGGGCAACGAAGCATACCGCAACGCGCCAAATCCAGTACATCGGTGTTGGTAAGTTTAATTCATTTTGCGTAATCGATGTTTTGTAGTAATACGCAACGAATAATGAGAACGCAAGTGCACCAAGTGGCATGCCGACATTTGCTGTCATGTAATCGATGAAGTCGAAAATCGATTTGCCCATAATCGATACATCTGACCAATGCCCAAATGATAGGGCACTTGGAATACCAGCGATGAAAATGACAATGCCGACAATCCAAGCATATTTACGGCGTGATGCGTAGTTGTCTTTTACAAACACCGATACCGTAATTTCAAGCAATGACATCGACGACGTTAATGTCGCAAATAATAATAGAACAAAGAACACAATGACAAGGACACTACCTAGCGGGATTTGTTCAAACACCGCTGGTAAAATAATGAACACAAGTCCAGGTCCTTGCGCCGGTGAGTAGCCAAGTGCGAATACCGCTGGGAAGATGACTAAACCAGCTAAAATTGAAATCGCAATGTTCATCCATGCAACGTTAAACGCAGAGCTTGTAATCGTCTCTGTTTTCGGTAAGTACGATGCGTACGTAATCATCGCGCCAACCCCGACACTTAACGAGAAGAACGCTAAACCAAGTGCGTTTAGTAACGTTTCCATATTGAAGTACGACCAATCTGGTACGAACATAAACTTCACGCCTTCGATCGCACCATCTAACGTTAATGAACGAATCGCTAGTAAGATGAAGAAGATGAATAAAGCGGGCATCATCCATTTACCAGCACGCTCAATACCGCCTTTAATGCCACCTTGGACAATGAAAATCGTAATGAACATAAATAAAGCTTGTGCAAAAATAACTTCAACAGGGTTTGAAATTAAATCAGAGAATAACGCACCGTAATGCTCCTCTGTACCCCCATCAAGTTGGAATGTAACCGCGCGGAATAAGTAGCTTAAAATCCACCCACCAACAACGCCGTAAAACGATAAAATAAGCGCAGATACGAGTACGCCTAACCAGCCTGCTAAAAACCAAGGCTTATTTGGTGCTTCCTTTTTAAACGCAGAAACGGCGTCCGCTTGTGCGCGACGACCGATTAAAAACTCGGACATTAAAATTGGCAAACCAATGAGTAACGTACATAAGATGAATAGTAAAATGAACACACTACCACCATTCGTCCCGGCAGTATATGGGAATTTCCAAATAGCACCAAGACCAATTGCACTACCAGCAGCTGCTAAAATAAATCCAAGTTTGGATGTAAATTGATCTCTGTTTGATGACAAAATCGTTAACCTCCTAAACAATGTAGAATACTATAATACACTAAAGCGGCGAAGAATAGACAGAAAGTTTCTGACAATTTTTAAAAAAATGAAGGAAGCTGCATTTTAGAGCAAAAACGAAGCGTAATCGATGAAACAAATTGTAACAATTGACCAAAAAGGTTCGTATCACAACTATAAATTAGGAGAGTAGGGCGATTATGGAACAATCGATCATCGCACGTGCACAACAAGGCGATAAAGAAGCGTATCGCGAGCTTGTGCTCATGTATGCACATGTCGTCGAAAAGTTCGCGTATCAAATTGGTGTGCGCGAGCATGATATTGGCGATGTGGCACAGGAAGTGTTTTTAAAGCTATACCGTTTTTTGCATCAATTTAACGAATCGCGTTTTACGACGTGGCTGTATAAAATTACGTTAAATACCGCACGCGACTTTTACCGGAAAGAAGCGCGCGAAACGAAGAAGGAACAAAAATTGCAAACGTATGAGGAGCGCCCCGTTGAATCGGCGGAGGCACACGTTTTAGTATACGAGGAAGACCGACAGCTCCATGAAGCGATTTTACAGCTGAAAGAGGACTACCGCATGCCGCTTGTGCTGTTTTATTTTCATCAGCTGCACTATGACGAAATTGCGGAAGTGCTCGGCATGACGCTTGCGAATGTGAAAGTGCGCATCCATCGCGCGAAGGAACAGTTAAAAACGATTTTACTGAAACAGGAGGGGTCGGCATATGGACGATAAACGATTAGATGAAAAGCTCGATTTATTAGGGAAATCATATGACCGCATGCCGCGCTATTTAGATGTCGATGCGTTAATGAATCAAATTGATGAAGAAGAGCAACAAGCGCATGTGCCGGTCGTACAAAAGCCGAAGCGTCGCATCGCTGTATGGGGCGCAGCAGCGGTGGCCATCTTTGCATGCGGTGTGCTTGTTGGGCCGATGCTGTCGAACAATCCGACTGTTGAACCGACGATGATTGAGCAACGCGCATTGATTGACGGTGAAGATACGCAGTATGTGGCGCAACAAAATATGCCTTTTGAACAGTTTGAACAAACGGTACGTCAAATGCGTCAACAGCAGCAACAACTACTAGCGCTACCTGATGCGCAATTTAATGCGTTGCCATACGTACAGCAAGCCGATGCACAGTTAGCGTTTTATGCAGAACAACCCGCACGCTATGAACAAACAACGATGCAATACTTGCTCGAAAGTTTTGAAATGGGCTACGCCTCGCCAACGAGTATTTTGCAAGCGTACGAATTATTCCAATTAACGGAATCAGACGTGGTGATGCTATTTTTAGAACGCATGGGCCAATTGAAAGCAGCGTATCGCGATGCGGATGCTGAAGCGGATGAACAGCAACGAGCGCTCATGAAAAAGGCGGCAAAAGCAGAAGCGATTGAGCTGAAAGAAGGGACCGTTACATTTTCATACGAAAAGTTTAGAGCGTTATATGATGGTACGCTCCAACAGCTTGGTTTACTACGAGGGCTGATGGTGATGGCGCAATTTGAAGGGACGTTATTTGAAGTCGATGATTTACGTTATGCTCCTGAACAGTTGCTGCCGTACTATGATGGGTTAACGCTTGCGCTACTAAGTATGGATGAAACTAATTATGGGTACGATCTGTATTATTCACAATTTATATTGGCGACGTTACGCTTATTGCAAGGAACAGAGCAGTATCCGTTGTCGTTACAAACGCTCCAATTTTTCATCGATAGTGAGAGCGGGGTATTTCGTCCACTTGCCGAAAAAATTGCTGCGCAGCTACAGCAGTTTGGCTATTCGGAAGTGGCTCAACAACTGACGTATGATGATGTTGCAATGGTATTTCGTAGCGCAAGCTTACCGTATACGAGTGGTGTTGGGCAGGAGGAAACATGGGTGCCGACTGCAGCCTTTTTTGAAGAAGCTGCGCAAAAATGGGAAACGGTGCCGAGCGATTTATTCGTATATAGCGGAAAAGAAACGGTTTTATATTATGTATATGCGGTCGAGCATCACATCGAAGAAGTGTACAAAGTATTAGAAAGCAAAGATGGTTTACGTCGCTATCATTTGGCGTACGAGTTGATTACATCCATTCGTTTTACGACGTATGGTGAAGATACGATCGAAGCGACTATTACCGAACAGACACAAGGCGACGTCACATACATGTTTATGAAAATAAACGATGTGTGGCAGCGCGTGCAGTAGCTAGGGTGTTTTTTTGCCACACGTTTATTCGTCTGTTATAATTTAACTGATATTTTATCGGGTATATAAATTCAGAAAGTAGGAACGGTTTATGGCAAAACAATATAAAGTAGGTGACGTTTTAACGGGAACAGTGACCGGTGTTCAACCATATGGCGCGTTTGTTGCATTGGATGAACATACACAAGGGCTTGTGCATATTTCAGAAATTACGTACGGCTTTGTCAAAAATGTAGGAGAGCTGCTGCATGTTGGGCAAGAAGTGCATGTCAAAGTGCTGGAAATTGACGAGGTGGCACATAAAATTAGCTTATCGATTCGCGCGCTACAAGAGAAGCCGCCGATGAAAAAGCGCGATCTGTTGCCGCGCAAAACGTTGCAAGACCACGTGAACGAAAGCGATGCAAACGGTTTTAATTCACTAAAAGATAAACTGCAAGAGTGGATTGAACAGTCAGGACAATAACGGAGGATGCGAATTATATCGGCAATGAAAGCGGCCGCATATAGTTCGCATTTTGTATGAACAGAAGCGATCACATATGTGTGATAACGTTTTCATTGAGTCGTTGTGAAAAACACGATACTTTGTTAGTTACGTTGCAATGATTGTTGATTATTGCTATTTTTCGAGAAATTTTAAAATGTGTACAAATTTTGTCTTTATAATCGCAAAAACGATGTGGAATATGATACAATGATGCGGAATACAATCAATTAAAACATAAAGAGGCGAACTGACATGGCTGAAAATTTAAACCTGTTTACATCGACACAAGAAGTAATTCGCGAAGCATTAAGTAAGCTAGGATATGACGATAGCATGTATGACTTATTAAAGGAACCACTTCGTATGTTAAACGTACGCATTCCAGTAAAGATGGATGATGGCACTACGAAGGTGTTCACAGGTTTTCGTGCGCAACATAATGATGCAGTAGGTCCAACAAAAGGTGGCGTACGCTTCCACCCGATGGTAAGTGAAGAGGAAGTAAAAGCACTTTCAATGTGGATGACATTAAAATGTGGCATCGTTGATTTACCATATGGCGGCGGTAAAGGTGGCGTTATTTGCGACCCGCGTCAAATGTCGATGGGGGAAGTAGAGCGATTAAGTCGTGGCTACGTGCGCGCGATTAGTCAATTTGTAGGTCCAACAAAAGATATTCCAGCACCAGATGTATTTACAAATGCGCAAATTATGGCGTGGATGATGGATGAATATAGCCGCATCGATGAATTTAACTCACCAGGCTTCATTACAGGCAAGCCAATCGTACTTGGTGGCTCACAAGGTCGCGACCGTGCGACTGCTGAAGGGGTAACAATCGTTATTCAAGAAGCGGCGAAAAAGCGCGGTTTAAATATTCAAGGAGCGCGCGTTGTCATTCAAGGTTTCGGTAATGCAGGAAGCTTCTTAGCAAAGTTTTTACATGATTTAGGCGCGAACGTCATCGGTATTTCAGATGCACACGGTGCACTGCATGATCCAGAAGGTTTAGATATTGATTATTTACTAGACCGTCGTGACTCGTTCGGCACGGTAACAAATTTATTTGAAAATACGATTTCAAACCGCGAATTACTCGAGCTAGATTGCGATATTTTAGTACCAGCGGCGATCGAAAATCAAATTACAGCAGACAATGCACATGACATTAAAGCGAGCATCGTTGTTGAAGCGGCGAACGGTCCGACAACAGCAGAGGCGACAAAAATTTTAGCAGAGCGTGGCATTTTACTGGTGCCAGACGTATTAGCATCCGCTGGTGGCGTAACAGTATCGTACTTTGAGTGGGTACAAAACAACCAAGGATACTACTGGACAGAAGAAGAAGTGCGCGAAAAGCTATATCGCAAAATGGTGGATGCATTTGAAAACGTATATACAACAGCAACAACGCGTAACATTAACATGCGCTTAGCAGCATACATGGTAGGTGTGCGTCGTACAGCAGAAGCATCACGCTTCCGCGGTTGGGTATAAATGCAAAAGACAAAGTTCACACGTTGAACTTTGTCTTTTTTGTCGTTTTAGAAGGAACTTGCGTGATGAAGTACGAAATTAAGTAAGGAACGACTAACTAGGGGGAACGAGACATGCATAATTTTACGTTTTACAATCCGACAAAGTTAATGTTTGGTAAAGACAGTGTGCAACGCCTTCAAAAGGAAGTAGCAAAATATGGACGCAATGTACTCGTTGTGTACGGTGGAGGGAGCATTAAAACAAATGGTGTGTACGAAGCAGTGATGGCTCAACTCACAAATTGTAACGTCATCGAGCTTGCGGGCGTTGAACCGAATCCACGTGTACAAACCGCGCGTCAAGGAGCGGCACTTTGTCGCGAACACAACATCGATCTCATTGTAGCGGTCGGTGGCGGCTCGGTCATTGATTGCGCGAAGCTTATTGCAGCAGCGGCAATGGTGGAGCAAGATGCGTGGGATGTTGTCATTGGGAACGTGCGCGTCGAAAAGGCTCTCCCACTCGGGACGGTATTAACGATTGCGGCAACAGGCTCTGAAATGAACTGCAACTCGGTCATTACAAATAGCGATACGCAGCAAAAGTTTGGTTGGTCGCATCCGCTCGTATCGCCGGCTTTTTCGATTTTGGACCCAGCGTATACGGTGACGGTGCCGCTTGACCAAACGGTGTATGGCATTGTCGATATTATGTCGCACATTTTCGAGCAATATTTCCACGATGCGACGAACACAAAGGTGACCGATGCGATGTGTGAAGGCGTGCTGCGAACAGTTGTAGAAACGGCGCCGCTCCTCATTAACGATTTAACGAATGTAGAATACCGTGAAACGATTTTATTAGCGGGCACAGTAGCATTAAACAACATCCTTGGCATGGGTTCAGCGGGCGATTGGGCGACGCATGAAATTGAGCACGCCGTTTCAGCGGTGTATGATATTCCACATGGTGGGGGCTTAGCAATCTTATTCCCAAACTGGATGCACCACAACATGCTGATTAATCCAAAACGTTTTGCGCAGCTTGGCGTGCGCGTATTTAACATTGACCCGACGAATAAAACGGTCGAGCAAGTCGCAACGGAAAGCATCGAAGCGTTACGCGCCTTTTGGACATCGATCGGTGCACCAAGTCGCTTAGCGGATTATGATATTGATGCTGAGCAACTTCCTCAAATGGTGCAGCATGCGCTCGTTCATGGACCGTTTGGACGCTTCGCTCGTTTAGATTCAGAAGATGTATATGAAATTTTAGAAAAATCGTTATAACGACAAAACGTGTGAGAGCGATTCATTGCTCTCACACGTTTTGTTTAAGAAGATTGTACTTTATCAAGCATCGATGGGCGTTCGCCTTTATGCACCCACGTTTGTGTACCGTCATCCTCATCGAAATAAATCATCACTTTTGTAACGCTTGGCTGACTTAAAATAAGCTCCGTTAAATGGTCACGCACATCATCTAAATAGGCAAGCGACAAATCAGGGTTCGTTTCTGCAACTAAGTCGACGTGTAAAAATTCGCCTTCTTTGACAACGTCTAAACGCGCGATGTCACGAATGTCAGCATGATCCGTCACTAAATGCGCGATATGGTTCACCATTAGTTCATCTGTTTCACCAATTGCACCACGTGCATTATCTAAAAAGACGCGTGCTACCACATAAAACATCATAACGCCAATTGCGATCGACACTAAACCTTCTAATGCGTAGAGGCCTGTGAAGTACGCAATGACAATCGCGATAAAGGCAAGTACATTCCCTGATGTTGCCACTAAATCCTCCATCCACACAAGCTTTGTTGCTGGCTTTGCTTGATTTAAATATTTTACTGATTGTGGAATGGATAACAGCCCAGCTTTTGGTGCATGTACTTCATGCAGCACTTCTTTCGCGGCCTTATGCAAAACGAATAACTCTAAAACAATACCGAGTGCTAAAACACCAAGTGCAATCCAAATGCCTGTGGATTCTGTTGCAGGATGTCTAAAGTGATGCCATCCTTCACGAATTGTTTCATACGCCAGTACGCCTACAATTAACACCGCTCCTAAACAAACTAAGTTAACAACGCGCCCAAAGCCATTTGGGAATCGCGGTGTTGGCGGTTTTTTCGACAAGGCTGAACCAACGAATACAAAAAACTGGTTTGCCGCGTCCCCAAATGAGTGCATCATTTCCGCAAACATGGCGACATTCCCAGTAAAGAAAAATGCTACTCCTTTAATGCAGCCTAAAAAGAAGTTGACGATCGCCGCCAGTAAAGAAGGGCGATTACCTTCTTTTAGTAACGCAAAAATTTCTCCCATGTTCATCCTCCTCATTACAACAATTCAATTTCAATCCGTTCAATATACGGAATTTTGTAAAGCCGTTCGTATAAAGCGATGGAGCTTGTGCTCGATGAAGCAGCAACGCGTAAATGAAGTTCATGTAAGCAAACCATTTGTGCGTTATAGCGATCTTTAATATGCACATGTTCAATTACGAGCCCTTCTTCGCGAATGCGCGCCATGACATCATTCAACTGATGGACTTCAGCTACTTGAATAATGAGCGATAACTCGTTCATACGTAGGCGCTTCGGCCCGACTTTTATTAAAAAAGGTGCGATAAATTCAATGCCGATCAGTACAATGAGCGACGTGACAATCGCTTCTACATAAAAGCCTGCACCAACTGCAATGCCAATTGCTGCTGCTCCCCAAATAAGTGCCGCAGTTGTTAGCCCGGAGATGCTATCATTGCCGCGACGTAAAATGACACCGGCACCTAAAAAGCCGATCCCACTTACGACTTGGGCGGCAAGACGAAGCGGGTCCATCGTAATGTTCACGCCATCTCTTGCAGGCATCGCGTACGCCGTTTCAATTGAAATAATCGTCAATAAGCAACTAAAGCTTGCGATGACAAGGCTCGTCTTTAAACCGACTGGCTTCTTTTTCAATTCCCTTTCTAAGCCGATAATTAAACTCAATATAGAAGCGATACATAATTTTAAAACGGTCTCAAGCGAAATAATATGTTCAATAAACGCCATAAGCAAAACCTACTTTCCATTGTAGTAACAGGTTGAATAACGAACGATAACGTGAGAGAATGAAGCAGCATTTACTGTATTGTACACGAAAAGATTACGAATTTAGATAGGGGGCATCTATGAAAATTAACCCGTACATCCCTATTATGATTGGCGTCATTTCCGTTTCGTTATCGGCGATTTTTGTCAAACTTGCGACTGCGGATGCAGGCGTTATTGCTTTTTATCGCATGCTTTTTTCTGTGTTGCTCATGCTGCCGGTATTTTTATTGAAAGATCGTCACGAACTC
>JAHAYH010000023.1 GCA_018384745.1 Caryophanon sp.
TGTTTCAAGATTGCCTGCATAAGTCAGCGCGTCAAAACAGACAACACGCCACCCGGGGTGCTTTTCAAGCATATAATAAACAAAATTTGAGCCGATAAAGCCGGCGCCGCCGGTCACAAGAATAGTTTTCATTGGAATTCTACTTATATCCCAGCCTCATTTTTCTGCTTTTTTCAGACGTTCTTGAGCAGGTAATTGTTTTGATCATGTTGAATCTGTAGTCTCAAACTGGTGCGTTTCATTCGATTTCCACTTATGTCTTAGAGCTTTTAATATTCCAATGCTACACGTGCCTCTAGCCATGTCACAGCACGCCTTAAAATATCCGCACGAAGCTCGACCAAATTCCCATAGTGATAAAAGAACATCATTTTCTCATCAACAGGCCGCGTCGTCGTTGGCTGTTCGGTCAATACGAAGTGCGCAAACGTTTCAGCAAAATCTTCAGAAATACTCGTCATCGCATATTCCGATACATAATAATCTACTGCATCAGGCTGTGCTGTCGTATAAAAAGCATCATAATAATGCTTAATATACGAATCATCGCGAAAACATAAGTCGTCGATCCATAAGCTCGTGCAACTCTCTTTATCCGCATAATAATCAATTTCCTCATCACGCATCGATAATAAATGCGCAAATTCATGAATGTACGTCACCATCGTTTCCGACGCAAGCTCTATATTTTCTTCATTCACACCGAGCGTCCAGCGCCCTACTGCCTCTTCCGGATTATTCATATACACATGCGCAAGCGTCTCACCACTTTCAAACACTTCAAACGTATTTAAATCAAACCGTGCATATTCAGGAATGAGCCAAGCAAAATCAAACCATAACTCCGCGTGCAGATCCATCTCATGTTGTGATACGTCCTCTTCCGTTTCAATACGTTCGTGCTGTAGATCAATCTGATACGAAGCGATGATGCGAAAAGCTTCATCTGTGGCGATGCTTTCTTCCTCCGTTAGCGAACCGTACACATGTTGCAGCTGTGCAATGATAGCATGACCAAACGCCGCACATTGCTGCCCTTCGCACGTAAGCGGCGGTGCACAAATCATCTCTTCAGCTAAATATTGCTGCTGTTCTGCGCATACGTCCTCTACCGCACCTTCCGCAACATCACTAATATGTACATCGTCAAGCAATGCTTCATCACTACATGCGATCAACATGACGACGAGCAACAACCCAACCCATTTCCGCACAATCATCGCCCCCTTTTTGGCTCTTCACCATAACATGGGGTTGCTTTTCACGTCGAGGCAGGCTTTCCGCGGACTCCAGCTTTCGGTGATGAACCCCCTTTTTGTTATATTTGACTTTATATGTATCCGCATGAAATGTAAATATATTAGTGAACAGTAACAAATGTCCTTCCAATAGCGAGACGTGTTATTTCGCGTTTTTCATGGTATGCTGAAGGCATTGATGTAGGAGGTTTTAGATTATGGCAACGATTCAGGAAATTAACGAGCAAGCACGCGGCTTAAAGCGTGAAGGAAAATATGATGAGGCGTTATCGCTGTATTCAGAAGCATTAAAGGCGCTGAATAATGCGCTTGATGAATTTGAAGCAACAGGAACAGCACCTGCTGTTGAAGATGGTGAAGAGCCTGCAACGAAGGATTTCATCTTATTCCAACTACAAGCAACGTATTACAACTTAGCAAAAATTGCGTACTTAAAAGAAGACCCAAGCTATGCGATTCGCGCGTATTTAGCTGCGACGCATATCGAAGTGTCGAAAGTAGCAAGCGACATTCGTACAGGTGAACTAAGCGAAGAATATAAAAAAGCATTCCGTCAAATTCCAAAAGATGCGGTGGCACAGCTACCACACCCAGCAGCGGCATACATTTACTTCGAGCGCGATAAACCTCGCCACATTGCGCATGCATTTATGGATTACAACGAAGACTTTTTAACAAGCGCGGAAGCAAACCCGAAATATGTCGCAGCATATAAAGCAAATCTTCGCGGAGACGGCTCATATGAAGACGTATTACAACAGCAAGGCATTACGGAACAAGATGTTCAAGCAGCCGAACTGCAATTTTACTGGCCGTTTGGGGCACGCTTCTTCATGAAAAATGGCATCGACTGGTCACGCATTGACGACACAAACGTATTTGAAATTTACTTCGAATCTGAGGAGCGTCAAACACGCTAATGTTACTTGAACAAGTTGTACATGTCATTAAACAATGCGAGCCGTACATTACATCTCGTCAGTTCGATGTATCGAATAAAGTGAGTGCGTCGGATTATTTAACGTCAATGGATGTTGCAATCGAAGCGTATTTAAAAGAGCATTTATTACCGCTTGTACCTGGAAGTGGCTTTGTCGGGGAAGAAAGCGATGCACACGCCGTTACGAGCGATTACGTGTGGGTTGTCGATCCGATTGATGGCACGTCTAACTTCGTGCGCGATTTAGGACTAAGCGTCATTTCAGTGGCGTTATTGTATAAGCAAGAACCGGTTCTCGCTGTTATTTACCACGCCACACGTCAAGAGCTGTTTACCGCTGAAAAAGGACGCGGTGCATATTGTAACGGTGTGCAGCTACATGTATCAGAGCGCGACTTTGCGCACGCCGTATACTGCACAGCCTTTTCGATGATCAAGCGAGAATTTGCGAAGCCATGCATGGACATTATGGAAGAAATTTATGCACAGTGCGATGATTTCCGTCGTCTTGGTGCAGCAGCACTTGAACTAGCACAACTAGCAGCTGGTCGCGTAGAACTTTACTTTGAAATGCGCCTGCATCCGTGGGATTATGCAGCAGGACAACTGTTAATTGAAGAAGCTGGCGGTTACGTTGGCACAATCGGTTACGCACGTCCTGTGTTCAACCGACCGATTCCATTTTTCGCGGCAAATTCAAAGGAAAGCTTCGACAAAATTCGCGCCATTATTGAGCGTCACGTACCAACTATTCCATACGAAGATTAACGAAAAAAACACGACAGAGACGATGCTCTGCCGTGTTTTTTTGTCGTTTATGCCAACTGCTCAAAGCCGTACGTATAAAGGCGAATATGCTCGTCATCAATGACCGCATCTTGCACATCAATTGGCTGACCTCCAAGCTTATCAAAAAATGACAAGCTCGCTGCATCATCAATGACGCGCAAGTACACTTTATGCGCACCTTGGTCCTTCATGACGCTTAAAAAATGCTTTAATAAATCGCGTCCATGCCCAAGTCCGTTATGCTCTGGCTTTACGTATAAGCTCAGTAGCTCTGCGTCATACCCTGGATAATTTTCCTTGCGTACCAGTCCCCCGCTCACAAAGCCAAGCACATGGCCGTCTTTTTCAACGACGAATGTGTGCATTTTTTCGTTGGCGACATTGTCCTCCCATAAGTACGTGCGCTTTTCATGTGATAACGTTTGTAAAAATTGCTCGCTTACATGCTCCGTATATGTCGCTTGCCAGCATTGTATTTGTAACGTCGCAATCGCTGCTGCGTCGTTTGCTGTTGCCGATCGAATCATTGTTTCCAGCCCCCTTTATGTGTACTCTTTATTATTTCACGTTCTAAAAGGAGTTGAAAACAAAAAACTCAGAAAAATTTATGAAACATGTGTTGGTTGCTCGCTCGTCTTCACCGCTTTGCCATAAGAAAACGTTTGGCGCACCTCTTGCTGCCATACTGTTTTACCACGCACAATCGTTCGTTCAACGCGCACGGGGAACGTATGCCCTTCATAAATAGACTCTTTATGACGCGCTTCCATGTTCGCGACAGTCGCCGTTTGAGGATTGTAGCTCATGATCGTGATATCCGCGTCGTAGCCAACTGCTAGCTCGCCTTTTTGCGTTAATGAAAAGCGCTCTGCGACATTTTTCGTGAAGAAACGCGCCACAAATGGTAATGGTAAATGATGCTTAATCGCAAGCTCGAGTAACGCAACGTACGTAAACTGCCCACCGTTAATGCCACCCCATGCTTCAAAAATATGACGCTTCGTTAAATCTTTTAACGCATACGGCGCGGGCGAATGATCCGATGTTATAAAGTCAAACTTTCCCGCTGCAAATAGTCGCTGCAATGCGTGTTGCTCTTGTTCATTCCGCAATGGTGGTGCACATTTTGCAACCGCACCGAACTCATGCAATGCGCCTTCATTGAACAGCAAATAATGTGGACATGTCTCAAGCGTCACATCAAGCCCTTCTTCCTTCGCTGCTTGAATCGCTTCCACCGCTTTTGCGCTGCTAATATGCACAAAGTGAAGCGCACATTTTGTTAAACGTGCATAATGTAGCGCGCGTGTCACCGCTTCAACTTCCGCTTCAATCGGACGACTTGCACTGTACGCCTCAAACGTTATATGCCCTGCACCGATCGCTTCGTCCTTTAAATAGCGCGTCATCGTTTCACTTTCAGCGTGCAATGCTAAAATTTTCCCGAGACGCGCAATTTCATACATGCCTGCTAGAAGCGTCTCATCGTCGACACGTTCAAATTCATCGTTGCCTGAATCCGATAAAAACGCCTTAAATCCGACAACGCCTGCGTCAGCCATCGCTTGTAAATGTTCGATGTTGCCTGGCACTAAACCGCCCCACAACCCGAAGTCAACAAGTGACGACTCATGTGCTGCACGCTCTTTTTGTGCGTATGCACCTGCTGTGATCGTTGATGGACTGCCGTTTAATGGCATATCTAAAAACGTTGTGATCCCACCAGCTGCAAGCATCGTCGAGCCGGTTTTGAATCCTTCCCATTTCAGCGGGCTCGGCTCGTTCATATGCACATGCGCATCAATACCACCTGGTAATACGAGCTGATTTGTCGCATCGATTTCTTCCATACCACGCATAATGAGCTGTCGTTCAATGGCGACAATGACACCATGTTGAATCGCAACATCTGCTTCAATTACGCGGTCGCGTAATACTACTTGTCCATTCCGGATGATTGTATCAACGAACTGCATCGCGTCTCCTCCTTCGTTGCCGCATAAAAGTGTAGCGCTGCTTGTAACGCTTCTCCGCGGTGAATCGTTGCGCCTGCATAAATGAGCGACGCCTCTAATGCGCTTAATACAGCGAGCACATTTTCTTTTCGACAGCTATAGCCCATCGTACCAATGCGCCAAATTTTGCCGTGTAGCGGACCAAATGATGACGCAATTTCAACGCCGAACTGCTCAAGCATAAAGGCACGCACTGCATCACCATCAATGTTTTCTGGAATATGCACACATGTTACGCACGTTAACTTATGTGCACGCTCGCCAAACAATGAAAGCCCCATCGCCTGTAGCCCTTGTTCTAATGCTTCTGCATGATACGCATGACGACCGAAGCGCACCGGCAATGTTTCCTCAAGTGTTACTCGCACACCTTCTCGCAGTGCATAGAGCATCGTCGTCGCTTCTGTATGGTGATTTAAACGGCGCGGGCTCCAGTAATCCATGAGCATCGCTAAGTCAAAGTAGTTTGACGCAATTGCTACATTCCCTGCATACTGTGCGTCGTCTGCGGTTGCAATGCCGCGCTCTACTTTTTTGCGCTGCAATACAACTCGCTCAATGCGCTCATTAAACGTAATCGGCGCCATCCCTGCTGGAATCGATAAACATTTTTGCGTGCCACCGATACAAGCATCAATGCACCAGTCATCCACGCGTACATCGACACCTCCGATCGACGCAACGGCATCGACAACGAGTAGCACATCATTGCCACGACAATAGCGCCCAATTTGCGCAAGTGGCTGCAAGCGTCCTGTTGATGTTTCACCGTGTACGAGCGCTACTATTTTTGGCTTGTGCGCCGCGATTGCATCGATGACCACTTGCTCATCAAACACCTCACCCCATTCACAGTCAATCGTCACGACGTTAGCGCCGTATCGCTCTGCAATTTCAACAAGCAGATGCCCAAATCGTCCATATACGGGAACCAATACTGTATCGCCTCGCTCAATAATGCTAGCAAGCACCGCTTCGTTTCCTGAACGCGACGTGCCATCGATTGGGAAAGCCCATTGATTCGTCGTTTGGAAAAGCTCACGCAGCATATCCATCACTTCATTCATCATCGTCGTAAAACTCGGGTCAAACTGCCCAACAATATTCGTTGTCATTGCGCGCAATACGCGAGGATCTGCCTCAACAGGACCTGGTGTCATAATTGTTCGTTGTGGTACGTGTAACGGTTGCCATTTCATCGCCTTCACTCCTTAATATGCTAGTTGATAAAGCACTGCTTTTAATACGTCAATACCTGTTTGCAGCTGCTCTGCTGCGGTGTATTCCTTCGGTGAATGACTAATGCCATCTTTACTCGGCACAAACAATAACGTCGTCGGCACAACTTCACCGAACACTTGCGCATCATGCCCTGCACCACTCACCATTTCTTCATATGAAATGTCGTGCTGCTGCAAATACGTCTTCACCCATTCGTTTACATGTGCATCCATCGCCACTGGTGCAACGTCGAGCCATTGTTCAATGCCATACGTCACCCCATGCTGTGCAGCAATTTCAGCAAGTGCTGAAAAAATTTTTTCACAATACGCGATGATGGTAGCTTCATCGTAATGACGCACATCCAATGTAAACTTCACATCATTTGCAATGACATTTGGAACATTCGGGGAAATGTGCATTTGTCCTGTTGTCGCAACAAGTGTGTCATCAAATGCATTTGCCTCCTCGGTGAAGCGTGCAATACAGGTTGCGGCTGCTACAAGCGCATCTTGACGGTAAGGCATCGGCGTTGTGCCTGCGTGATTGCTCTCCCCACGAATCGTGATCGTATAGCGGCGCTGTCCGACAATATGTGTCACGACCCCAATATCCTTTTGCTTGCGCTCAAGCACTTGGCCTTGCTCAATATGTAGCTCGACAAAACGATTTACGCGACGCACGGTTGGTACACCATCAATGCCACATGCTGCGCGTGCAACGTGTAACGGAATGCCATGTTGATCGATGACGCCGTCCATATGCGCTAAATTGTATTGTCCAACGACACTGCGAGACCCCCAAAACGTTAACGGGAAGCGACTGCCTTCCTCTTCACAAAGCGATACGACCTCCAATGTTTTTTTCGGTCGACCATGTTCTTCAAGCAGCTCGGTTACCGCGACAATGCTTGCGATCACACCGTAAGCGCCGTCTAGTTTCCCACCGTTTACAACCGTATCAACATGCGATCCTGTTAAAATGATGTCGTCTGTTTGCGTGCCCTCGATGCGACCAAAGACGTTTCCAACCGCATCGATGTCTGTCGTTAGCCCACCTTGTTCCATACGTGTACGCAACGCTTGCTGCGCTTGTTGCCACTCCGCTGTATATAATAAACGCGTCACACCACCATCTTCGGTTAAGCCAAATTGCGCGAGCCAATCTACTTGTTGTTGCACCGTTGTTTTAATCATCATTTTGCTCACCTCTGACTTTCTATGTAAGGTTTTCTATCTTGTTTATGTTATTAATTATACGAATTTTCTGTCTTTCATTCATTGACATGTTTGCACAAAATTTTTACAGTAGTTGTATACAATCACTAAATTTTTGGAGGTGCTGCTTAGATGAACGTTGTTGAATTAATGAACGTCCCACAATTTGAGACGATGAAGGTCATTGCAGGTGCACAAGGGGTCGAACGCGAAATTTCGACCGTAACGATGATGGATGCACCAGATATTATTCGCTTTTTAAAAGAAGGTGAATTGCTCGTCACAACCGCGTATCACGTCAAGGATGACGTCGATTCATTGTTGCACTTGATCAAAGAAATGAGCGCGCGCCATTGCACTGCACTCGCCATTAAAACGAAGCGCTTCATGCACGAAATTCCGCCGCAAGCAATTGAGCTTGCCAATCGCCTACACTTTCCGCTTCTTGAACTACCATTACATATGTCGTTAAATGAAATCGTCACGTATACGCTGCGCTCGATGCTAAACGAGCGAGAATCCGAATTAACGCTCGCCCTTGATACGCATAAACAGTTTATGCAGCTTGTTATGAAAGGGCACGGCATTCACCAGCTATTAAAGCAGTTATCCACAATGGTCGACGTGCCCGTACGCTTTGTTGATCAACATTTGCACGTATTCGCCAATTCGCATCCATCCTATCACTTCGACTCTTTACAACAAGACTTCTCACTCCAATACCGCCAAGTCGAAATGCAGCTTAGCTTTATCGCATCGAAAAAAACATACACGTACATTCCCGTTCATATTACCGAGCGAAAATGCGGCTTTTTAGTCATTGCCCGCGCGTTAGATCTCGATGATAAAGTCGCGCGCCTCGTATGTGAACAAGCAGCCAATGTACTGTCATTTTTCCTCATGAAAGAATATGCGCTGAATCAGCAACGCCGCCATATTCGCAATGAGTTTTTCGCGAAATATTTGAACAGCTCGTATTCACCGAAGGAAACGACAAGCCGCTTAGAGGAATTTCAAATCGCTGTCAACGAGCCATATGTTTGCGTCGTTGCGCAGCTTGATGGTGTGAACAGCACGTATAGTCACTTGCGCTCGCAGCAACTTTTAACGGACGTATTTGACTTTGTCGAAAGCTACGTGTCACTGCATAAATTAAATATTCATTTCTTTAGTAAAAACACAAATGGTATTTTACTGTTTCACGTACCGCCGACGTGCACGCGCGCAAGTGAAGTTGTCGAGCCGTTTTTGTTAGAGCTGCAACATGTCATTCAATCGCAGTTTAAAGAAACGATGTCGTTTGGCGTGTCGAATATGATGCAGTCATTTTTACAATGTAAAGCTGGTTTTAAAGAAGCAAGCGAAGCACTCGCAAAAGGCGAGCTTGCGCAAAAAACAAATTACATTCAGCTGTACGACGTAAAAGATATTACCGAGTTGCTGCACTTAATTCCGTATGAAAACTTGCATGCGTTTTATGACCATACGCTACACGCCCTCCATGCCATTAAAAATGTTGAAGAGCGTGAAGCGTTGTTTCAAACAGTCGCAGTCTTTTTAGAAACGCACTGTCAAATTGCTGAAACGGCAAAGCGCCTATTCATTCACCGAAACACGGTCGTTTATCGCCTTGAAAAATGCGAGGAGCTACTTGGACAGTCGCTGAAAAATGCCGAGTTTACGCTGCAGCTACGCCTAGCGTTTCGCGTGCGCCAACTGCTTGATTTATAATGTGACAAACTCTTGATCTGCCGTAAATTCTTCCTCGTTATACGCAAGGAAGTTTTGCAGCACGCGCTTGCGGTCATCTAAAAACAACTGGTCGGCGATTGTGCTCACTAAGCGCGGAATGCCAAAGCGCATACCTGATAATGCAGAAGCAACTAAGCCACAGCTTGGCAACGCACCGTAGTTAAACGAAAACAAACCGTGAAGCTGTTGCTGTCCTTCTGACGTGCGCCCTATAAACTCAAATCCTTTTCCTAAATACGGATGTAGTTCAATAAGCGAGTGCTTCATCGTGCTCGGTGCTTTATAACAATCTGACCAACGCGCAATATGCGGCTCAACTAGACGTAGCTCACGGCGAAGTGCTGGATTTGTTAGCAACCCTGTACTAATGACGATGAAGTCGTATGTGAACGTCCCTTTTGGTGTTGTTAACTGCACTTCATCATTTTCCGTCTGTACAATCGCTTCAATTGGTGAGCCTGTATGTAACGCAAAGCCATCAAAGCTTGCCGCGCGTCGAAATGTATCGTTTGTTGGCGGTTGATTGTAACTAAAGAAATGCGCAATCGCCATATACTTTTCATCATCACTTAACGCATGGAAGCGCTCAATTAACCCTGAATGTTCCATTTGGCGAATTGGGTTAACGCGTGGCATTTGCGCGCGTCGAACGAAAACATGCGCTTGATCAACACCTTGCTGCAATGCGTAATACGCGTTATCAAATGCCGATGCCCCACCACCAATAATGGCAACGCGCTTTCCTTTTAACTGCGTAAAATCAATAAGCTCTGACGTATGCGCATACACATCGCGCGATAAATTTTCTTTAAATATATCCGGTACATGCCATTCACCACCACCTTGAATGCCGGTTGCAAGCACAACTTTACGCGCAAGCAATGGTTGCTCCCCTTCAATATGCACGCGGTGTAGTCCGTTTGCGAGCGGTTCAATAACATCGACCTTTTGATTGTTCTTTACAGGCAGCTGTAGTACGCCGCGATACCAGCGTAAATACTGCATCCATAAGCTGCGTGGAATTTTATCGAGCGCTTCCCACGAATTTTCACCAAATTTCGCAACATGCCACGCTTGGTATGTTAATGAAGCATGTCCAAGATCCACCGATGTGATCGTTTTAGGTGTACGTAACGTCACCATGCGCGCATATGTTTCCCATGGTCCTTCAAAGCCAGCTGGATTCTCATCAAGCACGACAATATTTGAAATGCGCTCCTTTTTTAACGCAAAGGCAGCTGCTAAACCGCTTTGTCCACCACCAATAATGATGACATCATATACGTGCTCCTCATGCTCTACTTTCGTTGTCCAATCGGCTGCTCCGTAGTTAATCCAAGCAAGCTCTTGTTGAATGCGTTCGTTTAGTTGTTGTAACATCGTCATCCGCTCCTTTATGTTAAGAAAACTAACATTTCATTTGTTAACGTAAGTATAGCATGTCCAATTTTATTTTTAATTAGTGATATTGTGAAAAGAACACGGAATCAATTAGACATATTGCACAAAATTGAAAATGACAATGTTATATATTCTCACACATTTTAGCTCAACACGAAAAAACGAGCGAACAACATGTCACATGTTGTTCACTCGTTTTTAAACAGCTTATAATAATAACGCACCGATCGCTAAGCCACCGACAATGACAAATGCTGGATGAAGCTTTACTTTCTCTAGCAAAATGTAGCTAACAACAGCAAACACAGCCGTTAACCAAATGCCGATATTTCGCTCCGACTCTACGAAAAAGTCGATCGTTAACGCACCCATTAATACCGCAATGGCTGGTAGTACAAAGCTCGATAAACGCTTGACGCGCGGTGAGTTGCGGTACATATGTAATACTTTTAATAGCGCAAGCATTAATATAACAGACGGCCCAACTGTCGCAAACAGCGCAATGAACGAACCGAATACACCAGCTACTTCAAAGCCAATATATGCCGCCATTTTCGTCGCAATTGGTCCTGGCAGCGCGTTACCAAGCGCTAACACTTCGGAAAACTCCGACTTTGTCATCCAGCCGTATTTCTCTACAACTTCATGCTCAATGAGTGGAATTGTCGCTGGACCACCACCATAACCGATTATGTTTGGAACGAAGAATGCTAAAAACAACTCGATATACGTCATGATGTCGCCTCCTTCTTCACCGGCAACACGAATGCTGCAATGAGTAATACTGCAATGACAATACCAGGATGAATATGCAGCACTTCAATCGCGACTATGCTTGCTGCAATTAAACTAAGCGCCACTTTCATCGTTAGCTGCTTCTGTGCCTTTGTGAAAAACTCCCACGTCAACACTGCCATCATGACACCAACGATCGGCACGACACCTTTTGTCATGCCGTTTACCCAGCCGACCTCACGAAACTTTGATAGCGATGCTAACAATACAATCATTAAAAGTGCAGATGGTAATACGGTCGCAAACAGCGCATTCAACATCCCGATCCAGCCGCCAATGCGGTAACCGATACTGCCAGCAAGCTTTGTCGCAATCGGTCCTGGTAACGTGTTGCCGACTGCAAGCTCCTTGCCAAATTCATCACTATCCATAAACTGAAACACATCGACCACTTCTTTTTTGACAAGCGGAATGGTAGACGGTCCGCCGCCAAACCCTAAAATGCCGGAGCGGAAAAAGGCGACGAATATTTCATATTGCGTGCGTCCAAAAGACTTAGTAGCCAACTGCTGCTCCGTCGCTTCGCGGATCTGTTCCGCCGAATTTAACTCCTGTTTGTTGATCAATCCAAATCGCCCCCGCGTGCCCCATTACATCCGTTAATGGTGGCATAATTTCAAGCTCATGACCTGCGTCTATTAGCTGTTGCTGCACATGTGTTGGAATGCGGCTTTCTACTTTCAATGTGTTCGAAGATGCGCCCCACGTACGCCCGTATAACCAGCGCGGTGCTTCAATCGCCTCCTGCACGTTCATGCCGTAATCAATAATGCGCGTAACTAGTGCTGCCTGTGTTTGTGGCTGCCCTTCACCGCCCATCGTTCCGTACACAAGCGCAGGCTTCCCGTCCTTTAGTAACATCGCTGGATTTAACGTATGGAACGTGCGCTTTCGCGGTTGCAAACAGTTCATATGCGCTTCATCTAGCGAGAAAAAGCTGCCGCGATTTTGCAGCAATACGCCTGTTCCCTTTGGAATAAAACCAGACCCAAATTCATGATAAATGCTTTGAATAAACGATACCGCATTTCCTTCTCGATCGACAATGCCAAACCAGACCGTATCACCTTTTGGATCAAGTGGTTGCAGCTCCTTCATCTCTACTGCAATCGATGCCGCAAGCTCCTTCCCGCGCGCTTCACTTAACAGCTCATCCACCGGAATATCATAAAATTCTGGGTCTGTGACATATTTGTCGCGATCCGCAAACGCGCGTTTAATCGCCTCGACAACGACGTGGTAATACTGTGCAGACCCTTCTGGAATACTCGATACATCAATGTTTTGTAAAATGTTTAAAATCGATAATGACGCAAGCCCTTGCGTATTTGGTGGTAAGTTGCATGCACGGTAGCCACGGTAATTTACACTTAACGGGTCAACCCACGTGCTCGTGTGCTGCGCAAAATCATTTTCCGTTAATACACCACCGTGCTGTTGCAAGTCGCGCACGATGTCTTTTGCAAGCGTGTCATAAAAATAGGATGCACCGTGCTGCGCAATGTGCTGTAACGTATTGGCTAAATCCGGCTGCGTAAAGATCGATCCTGCTTGTACTGGTTTACCCTGTTGTAAATAAATGCGGCTAAACTCTTCAAAGCGTTGCAGCGCGCGGAATTGTTCATCTTCTTCTAAGTTTACTTCCGTCCAGTGCTGCTGGCTTGGCGTTGTCGGGAACCCATCTTTCGCATAATGAATAGCGTCTTCTAATAGCGTGCTCCACGCAAGTGAACCGTTCATTTGTTCAGCGCTATACGCATACGCATCGCTCCACCCTTTCACGGCACCTGGTACGGTATTTGCCGCTAATGCACCACGCGCTGGAATGGTGTTATAGCCTTTGCTCGTATAAAAATCAATCGTCGCATGTTCCCCTGCACGACCGCTTGCATTTAACCCTTTTAATTCCCCATTTTCCGCATTGTATATGAGCCAAAAGTTATCGCCACCAATGCCGTTCATGTGCGGATACACAACCCCAATTGTTGAGGCAGCTGCAATCGCCGCTTCAATCGCATTGCCACCTTGCTGCAATACTTTTAATGCCGCTTGTGATGCTAAATAATGCGGCGTTGTCACCATTCCATTGATCCCCATTGTCGTTGCACGATACTGCATATTCCCATCCCCTTTTCTTAACAAACTGTATGTTGTAATGCGGTCATCTGTGTAATGACACATGCCGCTTCATCCCCTGCTTGAATGATGAATGACCCCGGTGTCCCAGTCATAATAATGTCTCCTGCTTGTAGTTCCACAAACTGTGAAATGTACGACACAATATACGCGGGCGAATACATCATATGATCAATCGTATTTTCATGAATGACACGACCGTTATGGACAGACTGCACGCGCAGTTGCTCTAAGTCTTCAATTTCATTGGCCGTTATGAGCACTGGTCCGAAGCTAAAAAATGTTGGAAACACTTTTGACATTTGCAGGAACCTCGGATTTTTCGCATGAATATCTTTCGCTGTTAAATCAAGCGACGTCGTGTACGCACTTACATAAGATAGCGCCTCTTCCTCCGAAACATCGTGGCATCGTTTCCCAATGACAAGCGCTAATTCCCCTTCAGCTGATACCGTTGTCGAGACAGTTGGCAGCTGTAAGGCATGTTGCAGTGAAGCAATCGTTGAGGCCGGCTTCATAAAGACGACCGGTTCTTCGGCGCGCTCTGCTTGTAAATCCTCGAGCTTTTGTTGATAGTTCATACCAACACCGAAAATATGCGCTGGTGTATTGTACGGCGTTTCAAATTGCACATCATGAATGGCTACATGTTCAAGTGTCGCTAACTGCGGCACAGTCGCTCGTAATTGCTGCAACGTCTCGAACTGTACAAGCGCATGCACGTCATTTGGAAACTGCTGTGTAAGCGCAGTATTAATTGTGCGAATAAATACGACGTTCTCCTCGATCACAACGGCGGCATGGCGCTCGTCGTTATACGTTACTGTGCAAAGCTTCATGTTGCATCACCTCTTCTACAAATTGTAATAATGCACGGTCGGCTCCGCGTGCTGCGATGAATGATAACCCAATTGGCAACCCATCGACAACAATTGGCACTGTTACTTGTGGGCAACCGCTCAGTCCTGCAATGCACGTTAACATCATCGTTTTTGTGCGCACATCTTCCACTTCCGAAGCTGTCGCTGCACGCTTTGGCGCGACGTCTGGAATCGTTGGAATGACGAGTAAACGATCGTCGCGTAGCACATTTTGTAAGCTATCTGTAAACTGTTGCTGCTGTGCTTTTAAGTCGGCATATTGCGCAACATCCAGCGTTTTTGTCCACATAAAACGCTCCTGAATAGCCGGTGCAAACGTCGGTTCATGTGCTTCAATCCACGCCCCGTGCTGCTGCCAAATTTCAATACCTTGAATGTGACGAAACAGTGCAGCGTAGTTACCGAGCCCCTCCTTCGCTAATGTAATCGAAGCTGTTGGCAACTGCAATGTAGCCAGCAGTTCAATCAGACGTCGACGATATTTCGGCGTCACGAGCTGCAAACTTTGCTGTTCAAGAAGCAACGTCGTAAACGTTTGTTGCCCATCGGTTGTTGGCAGTAACACATCCCCTACCGCTCTTAACGTTTTCGCATCACGTGCAAACCAACCGACCGTATCGAAACTTTTTGCAAGCGGGATGACACCTTGTAATGACACAGCTTGATGCGTCGGTCGAATGCCGTACAAACCGCAATACGCTGCTGGAATACGTACCGATCCACCCGTGTCAGTACCAATGGCAAACGTCGCTTCTTCACACGCAACTGCCGAAGCAGAGCCACTGGAAGAGCCGCCACAAATGCGCGTGTCGTCGTATGGATTTTTCGGCATGCCGTAATGGATGTTTTCGCCGTTTAAGCTATACATTAATTCATCGGTATGCGTCATCCCATTCAGCGTTGCTCCTGCCGCAAGCAGTTGTTCAATTGTCGGTGCAGTCGCCTTGCTTTTGTCGTGTGTTGCAAGCCATGTCGGATTACCTGCGCTATTTACATGATCGCTTAGTGCAAACACATCTTTCACCGCAAACGTCATGTTTGATAAGCTACCGGTTCCAGCTGGTGGCACATTCATTGTTTGTATATACGCATTGGATGTCATGTGCATCCCTCTTTCTTATGTCAGTTTTTCTTACATAACATTACTGTATCGAACGACGCACAAATCGTCATTGTGCAACTTCACTAGGAATTACAAAACATCTTATATATATTCGCCAATTGTCGGATCCTTCCTTGTTTTTTGTACACATAAAAAAAGCCACCGAGCGATGTCGGTGACTGTTCGTTATACAGATTGTTGCGCTTCATATTGCGGCACTTTATGACGACTGCCGAGTGTGAACACGACGAAGACGCTGAACAATAATGCTGCAAATAAATATAAGAAGCTGCTCGTCGTTACGCTTAAATACGCACCGCCTAAAAACGGTCCTGTTAAACTGCCGACGCTAAACGCCATCCCGCAAATTAAATTGCCCGTTGGTAAATACGCTTTCGGTGTTAAATCCGCCATATACGTAATGCCAAGTGAAAACAGCGAGCCAGAGCACATGCCCGCAAATGCGACACAAGCAGCAACGACAAGCGGAGAACTTTCAAAGAAGCTTGCCGCTAAAAAGCCTGCCGCCCCACCGAAAATGCCGATGCGAATCACGGCTTTACGCCCAATCTTATCGCCGAGTGCACCAAGTGGCAGCTGCGTTACAATCGCCCCAACAGCAAAGGCAGATAAAATAATCGTTACACTGTTTACCTCAAAGCCTATGCGGAGCGCATATACAGGAAACAGCGCGTTTAATGACGACTCAATAAAGCCGTACACAAATGGCGGTAAAAAGCCGAGCCAACCATATTTAAACGCCCATTTATAACGCTCTAGCCCGCCGCTTTGCTCCGATGTCATCATCGCTTCTGGCTTTTCATTTTTCACGAAGAAAATGAGTAGCCATGCAACACCACATAACGCTGATGAGATGATAAATGGCAACGTTTGTGATAGTTCGACAAGCCCTGCAAACAACGGGCCAACCGCAAAGCCGACACCAAACGACATGCCATAAATCGCCATTGCCTTCCCAAGCTTGTGCGAAGGCGTTGAGCTCGTAATCCATGTTTGCGTTGCAAAATGGAGCGCATGGTCACCAATACCGATAAACAGACGCAACACAAACCAAAACATGACGCTTTTCCATAATGGAAACAGCAACAATGACGCGATGACTAGTGCACCACCTACGACAATAATCGGTTTATAGCCATATTGACGAAGGGGTCGCTCAATAAACGGTGAAATAAGCAATGTACCGATATAAAGACCTGTCGCATTTAAGCCGTTCAATGTCGAGGATACGCCGTCTTGCTCAAAAATAATGGCAATGAGCGGCAACAACATGCCTTGTGAAAAGCCTGAAATGGACACGATCATCACTAAAATAAAAAAACGCTTTCGTTCGTAGCTGTTCATACATTCATTACCTTCCTCATACGTGGTACAATCATTTCTTCATTATAATTGCACGCACATAAAAAGCAAACTTATGTATAATATCCAATACATAAGCTTGCTATTGATAGGTAATGTTCATATAATGTACGCTTCTAGCAGACGTGATCAAGGTCTTGCTAACCGGGTTGCATTCAGCCTCCTCTTGCTGTGGATTTTCGCTAATGTAGTTTCACCTCGGCACCCTCTCCTTTAAAACTTTATAAAATTACTTTAACACGACATCATCTTTTTGTAAACTCAAAATATACAGAAAATTTAAAATAATAAATGTTTCCTAGAACAATTCAAAATTCATCCATTGAAATATTCGGTCATTGCATATATGATGAAGGGGAATAAACTAAAGAGGTGCTTTTATATGAAACCAATTTCAGACAAAGATCAGCAAGTAAGCTATTTAAAGGAGCGTCTCCAAATCTTTTTAGAAGTGTTAGATGCCATTGACCCTGAAACAACAGAACTAGAAGACATCGACCGCTTAATTCAAATGATGGATGATTTAGAGCAAAAAATGGAGCAGTTTAACGGCCGCTCAGAAGCTTAATGTATATAACATAAAAAGTAGCAGCGAAGCACATTTCGCTGCTACTTTTTTTAGGTCGTTGCGTTCGGCTCGCTCATCCACAGTCCCAGTTATAAAGCACGCGGCTAAAATCGCGCTTTGCTAAATCTTCGTTCGTAATGAAGAAATTCGCGATGCCGACATCTCCCCAAATTAAATCAAGATCCATTTGTGAATCAATTTGTAGCAGCATCGTCGTGTAGTGTTGATACTCATATTCACGCGGATCCGTTTGTGTAAAATAACTATAGCCACCAATTTGATGTAACGGTTGCGCATAATAAGCCTCAATGTAATCATCCCAACTATCGTAATCTTCCAACACATCCCCTACTAACGCAGGCGCGCGGAAATCAACTAAGCTAATTGGCTGCGTTTTTGGCGTAAACGTCATTTTTGCTTCCGTTGTCCCTGGCAAGATGAGCTCTTCTACGTCGTATGTTGGCAAGTCCTCTTCTGGCAACATCGGCTCGATTGTTTCATGGTAGATGACACGGAAGCCTGTTTGATTTGTACCATCGTCAAAATCCATGCCGTATAAATCGTCGTATGGATCGATAAAAAACTGCAAAATGCCCGTCGTTGGAAAATTCAAGTACGGTGGCATTTGTTCAAAATTTAACTGCGCGAGTAATTTTAGCGGCTGCCCTTCTTCATTTGTCGGAAACGGCATATTTTCAGAAAAATATGGCACGCCAAATACTTTGCTATCGGTGCGTGAAATCGCCTCACTTTTTTCGAGCGTAACGTGTATATACGGCTGTACACTTTGTTCAAAAACTGTTCGTGATGTCTCGAATGCTTGCGGTAATGTCAATTTTTCAGTCATTTTTCGTCCACACCTTTCGATTGAAGTTACCCTCATTATAAAACACATGTTCGATTTTTTCAAACAAAAGTACAAAAGTTCTCACTAAAGCGCTTACTTTTCAGCTTTTATTCAACGCGGCAAAAGAGTATAATAAACGATGGAATTACCTAACACACTTTTTATTTTTCTGGGGGGAAAAATATAATGGCATACTTAGAAAACTTAGAGAAAAGTCTTTACAATTTAGTAACAGAAACATCAACAAACTTACCAAAAGACGTTCGTCGCGCAATTAAAGCAGCGAAGGAAGCAGAAAACGCTGGTACGCGTGCTGCAATGTCTTTAGACACAATTACAACAAACATCGTAATGGCTGAAGATAACGTATCTCCAATTTGCCAAGATACTGGTTTACCAACATTCAAAGTGTACACTCCAGTTGGCGTGAACCAAATCGAAATTAAAAAAGCGATCCAAACAGCTGTAGCAGCTGCAACAGGTGATGCAAAATTACGTCCAAACTCTGTAGATTCATTAACAGGTAAAAACTCTGGTACAAACATCGGAGCTGGCTTACCAGTTATTAAATTCGAACAATGGGAAAACGACTACATCACAATTAAGTTAATTCTTAAAGGTGGCGGCTGTGAAAACAAAAACATCCAATACTCTTTACCAACTGAATTAGAAGGCTTAGGACGCGCTGGTCGTGACTTAGACGGCATTCGTAAATGTATTTTACACTCAGTATGGCAAGCACAAGGTCAAGGCTGTTCTGCAGGCTTCATCGGCGTAGGTATTGGTGGCGACCGCTCTTCTGGTTACGATCTTGCAAAAGAGCAATTATTCCGTCACGTAGATGATGTAAACCCAATTGAAGACTTAGCGAAGTTAGAACAATACATCGTTGAGAAATCAAACACATTTGGTGTAGGTACAATGGGCTTCGGCGGTGAAGCAACATTACTTGGTTGTAAAATCGGCGTAATGGACCGCTTACCAGCATCATTCTTCGTATCTGTAGCGTACAACTGTTGGGCATACCGTCGCATGGCGATCGATATCAACCCTGAAACAGGCGAAATCATCAACTGGCACTACCAAGAAGGCGAAAAAATTACGTTCCGCGACGAAGAGCAACAAGAAGCTGGCGACAACAAAGTAGTAGAGTTAACAGCACCAATTTCTGAAGAGCAAATTCGTTCATTAAAAGTGGGCGACGTTGTAAAAATTACAGGTCGTATGTACACTGGCCGTGACGCAATCCACCACCACTTAATCGGTGAAGGCGTTGAAGCACCAGTTGATTTAGATGGTCAAATCATCTACCACTGTGGTCCAGTAATGGCAAAAGACGAAAACGATAACTGGATCGTAAAAGCAGCTGGTCCAACAACATCAATTCGTGAGGAACCATATCAAGGCGACATTATGAAAAAATTCGGTATCCGCGCAGTTATGGGTAAAGGCGGCATGGGACCAAAAACGTTAAAAGCATTAAACGAGCACGGTGGCGTATACTTAAACGCAATCGGTGGTGCTGCACAGTACTATGCAGACTGCATCAAGTCAGTTGATGGCGTAGACTTAATGGAATTCGGTATTCCAGAAGCAATGTGGCACTTATCTGTTGAAGGCTTCACAGCAGTTGTAACAATGGACTCTCACGGGAACTCATTACACGCTGATGTTGAAAAATCTTCATTAGAAAAATTAGCAATGCACGCTGAACGCGTATTCTAATATGATTCACGAAACACTAAAGGAAGAGTTCTCTTTCCTTTAGTGTTTTTTTATTACGCCTTAAATAACGGCGTTCGCAATTTGCCGATTAAACGCTCCACCACTCCCCTTTTCATTTGCTACTGTACTATAATAATGGGTATAGAAGAACAATGGAGGGATGTGTATGACGGTCGAAGCGATGGAAAAGAAAGAACATATACTTGTAACGAATTTAAAAGCATACGGTGAGCTGCTGCTTGCAATCATCGTCGGCGTCCTTATTTTATTTGCGTGGCGCATGGACATTGTCGGCTTAGAAACAGCCGCAATTTTAACGTATATTGCGGCGTTCTTTCTCGGTGGTTATACGAAAGCTAAAAGCGGCATTTTAAAAGGGGTGCGTGAACGAAAGCTAAACGTTGAAATTTTAATGATTCTTGCTGCAGTTGGCGCATGCTTAACAGGCTACTGGACAGAAGGAGCGCTTTTAATTTTTATTTTCGCGGTCAGCGGTGCCTTTGAAACGCTCATTTTGCGCAAAAGTCAGAAGGATTTATCTGAACTCATTCAACTGCAGCCACAGCAAGCAGCCCTCGTACGCGGTGGGTTTGCGCCCATTCAAATTCCAATTGATGAGCTGACAATTGGCGATCACATTTTAGTAAAGCCTGGCGAACGCATTCCAGTTGATGGCGAAATTTTTAAAGGGAGCGCCACGATCGATGAATCCGCATTAAGCGGTGAATCGATTCCATTACATAAAGAAGTGGGCGATGCGGTATTTGCTGGTACGATGAATTTACATAACGCGATCACTGTCGTTGTGACAAAAAAAGCAACTGATACGGTATTTCAGCAAATATTAGCGTTAATGGAACGCGCCAAAAATGATAAAGCGCCTGCACAAATGTTGCTAGAGCGCATTGAGCAGCGCTACGTACAAGTTGTGCTGCTCATCGTCGGCATCATGATGTTTGTGCCAATGCTCGTTTTTGATTGGTCATTTGAAACGTCCTTTTACCGTGCAATGGTACTGCTCGTGATTGCTTCACCAAGCGCGCTCGTTGCATCGATTATGCCAGCTACACTCGCAGCCATTTCAACAAGTGCAAAACAAGGCATTTTATTTAAAGGCGGCAGTCATTTTGAAACGCTTAGTCGCGTACAGCAAGTTGTCTTTGATAAAACAGGGACGCTTACAATGAGCATGCCAAAAGTCGTCGATTTAGTCGTCGCCAGTGATGTAGAACGCGATGATACGCTCCGTTTACTCGGCGCGATTGAAAGTAAGTCTAGTCATCCACTAGCAGAAGCGCTCGTGAAAGAACTATCGATTCGCTATACGCTCACATACGAAGCGTTAACCGTCGAAGAAATTGCCGGACAAGGGCTTATTGCGCATACGACGACGCGCTCGTTCCGCGTTGGTAATGAATCATTTGTTGGCACGCAAGCTGCGACTGCCTTTTTAGCGCAGCACAATATTGATACACGCGGTAAAACATTCGTCTTTTTAGAGGAAGACGGTGTGCTACTCGCAGCGGCATCGCTGCAAGATCCGATTCGCCAAGAAGCAGCAGCAGCCATTGCACAATTAAAAGCGCTGCACATCGAACCGGTGATGCTGACAGGTGATAACGAGCATGCCGCACAAAGCGTAGCCGAACTCGTTGGTATTACACACGTCGAGGCAAATAAACGTCCCGAGGAGAAAGCAGCGTATATTGAAGCGCAGCAGCACGTAGCGATGGTTGGCGATGGCATTAATGACGCCCCTGCCCTCGCGCTTGCAGATGTCGGCATTGCGATGGGCAAAGGGACAGCCGTCGCGCTTGAAACAGCGAGCGTTGCATTAATGGAAAATGATTTACGCAAGCTCGTTCAAGCAATTACATTAAGCCGGAAGCTACAGCGCATTATTACACAAAACATCGTCGTGTCGATTATTGTCATTGCGCTTCTTGTATGCACAAACTATTTACAAATTGTCAATTTACCGTTTGGCGTATTGCTGCACGAGCTAAGCGTCTTGTTCGTCATCGTCAACGGCTTACGCATGTTAAAACGTTAAACGACTAGCACGTATGGAGAGGTTTCCATGCGTGCTTTTTTGTTTCGTAAGCAAAATCCTTCCCTTCTACAACTACTTAGATTATAATAATTATAAATTAATAATAATTATAAATAAAAAAATAATAATCATTTACAAGTAGAATGGAGGGCTTTTATGTTAATTAGTAATCGAGAATCTTTATCAACAAATGAGAATGTTAAGGCATACGGTGAATTAATTGCGGCCGCGCTTGCCGGTGTGCTCATCGTCATCGCGTGGCTCCTACATACGTACAACGCAGAACAATGGTCGGTCGTCATCTATATCGCAGCCTTTTTAATCGGTGGATATGCCAAAGCTAAAGAAGGGATTACCGAAACGATCCGCGAGAAAAAGTTGAACGTTGAAATGCTGATGATTTTTGCAGCGCTTGGGGCATGTATTACCGGTTACTGGGCAGAAGGTGCGCTGCTTATTTTCATTTTCGCAGTGAGCGGTGGCTTAGAATCATATGCGCTTAGTAAAAGCGAAAAAGAATTATCGGCATTAGTTGAACTACAACCTCAGCAAGCTACACGTGTCGAACAAAATACGCATGCCATTGTCGCTGTACGCGATTTACAGATTGGCGACATCGTGATCGTAAAACCTGGGGAGCGTGTGCCCATTGATGGTGAAGTCGTAACGGGGCGTTCATCGATCGACGAAGCGGCTTTAAGCGGCGAAGCGGTACCTGTTGAAAAACATGTAGGTGATGATGTTTTTGCTGGTACACTGAATGGTAGCGGCGCGCTCACAATTTGCGTTACAGCAGAAGCGAAAAACACGGTGTTCCAACAAATTGTAACGCTTGTTGAACAAGCACAGCACGATAAAGCGCCTACGCAGCAATTCATTGAAAAATTTGAAGAGCGCTACGTACAAGCGGTGTTAATCATTGTCGGCATCATGATGTTTTTACCGGTATTTGTGCTCGACTGGTCATTTGAAACAGCCTTTTACCGCGCGATGATACTGCTCGTTGTCGCTTCTCCTTGTGCGCTTGTCGCTGCTGTTATGCCCGCAACGCTTGCAGCCATTTCCGCTGGTGCAAAACAAGGGATTTTATTTAAAGGTGGACAGCACTTTGAGCAGCTCAGTCGCTTACAACGCATCGTGTTTGATAAAACAGGTACGCTGACGATTGGACAACCAACAGTTGTGGATGTTGCCGTGTCAGACGATGTAAATGAACAGGATACGTTACA
Source organism: Caryophanon sp. (assembly GCA_018384745.1). Lineage (GTDB taxonomy): Bacteria > Bacillota > Bacilli > Bacillales_A > Planococcaceae > Caryophanon. Next base: position 23,314 of record JAHAYH010000023.1, read on the forward strand.
GCTACTTGCGACGATTGAACAACAGTCCCATCATCCCCTTGCACAAGCAATCGTGACATATGTCGAACAGCGCTATACACTGCATGCACACGACGTAACAATTGAAGATTTGCCAGGCTTTGGTCTACGCGCCACATATGAAGGCAATGTGTATCACATCGGGAAAGCAGACTTTGTTGGCAAAGACGCGGCACACGCATTTTTAGCAGCACATCACATAGATGCGGTTGGGAAAACACTCGTCTTCTTACAGCATGATGGGCATATTTTAGCGGCTGTTTCGCTGCAGGATACGGTCCGCGCTGAAGCAAAAGATGCAATTGCAGCATTGCAGCGTCACGGCATTACACCAGTCATGCTAACCGGAGATCATGAGCTTGCAGCTGATGTTGTCGCAAAGCAGCTCGGCATAACGGAGGTGGTCGCTAACTGCTTACCTGCGACGAAAGCTAAATACATCCAACAACACGACCACATTGCGATGGTTGGCGACGGTATTAACGATGCCCCTGCCCTTGCGCTTGCAGATGTCGGCATTGCGATGGGCAAAGGGACAGCGGTTGCGTTACAAACAGCAGACGTTGCTTTGATGCAAAATGATTTACGTAAAATCGAACAAGCGATTCGCATGAGTAAAAAACTACAGCGCATTATTACACAAAACATCGTGTTCTCTGTCAGTGTAATCGTGCTGCTTGTGTTATCAAACTTTTTACAGATCGTCAATTTACCGCTTGGCGTTATTGGACATGAGGGCAGTACGATTTTAGTCATTGTTAACGGCTTACGCATGTTGCGCACAAATTAATAAAGAAAGAAGGAATCCCCCTTTGTGCAGTCGAATACATTGCATAAAGGGGGATGTTTTTCATGAATGAACGTTTTGAAAAAGGGATGGAAACGATGCGTCAATACGTGTCCGAAGAAGAGTTACAGCAAATGGTGCAACATGATGCACTCGCACATATCGCACCCGATTTACGCAAATTAATCGTCGAGTATGCTTACGGGGATATTTACAGCCGCGACGGTTTAGATGCGAAGGAGCGCGCGTTAATCGTTATTTCAACGGTCGTAACACAAGGGGCGGCTCCGCAAACGAAAACGCATATTAAACGCGGCCTGCACGCTGGTTTAACGAAGCAGCAAATTGTCGAAGCGCTGCTGCAGCTCACGCCATACATTGGCTTTCCACGCGTACAAAATGCGCTCGTGCTCGCAGATGAAGTGTTTCAGCAAATGCATACATAACGAAAAAACTGACGGATGCGCACTGTATCTGTCAGTTTTTCACGTTATAAAAATGTTGGTGACTTGCGATCTGCTTGTGCTTCTTTTACGTTTTTGCGCTTTTGCATCGTCGCATTAATAATGCCACCAATAATTAAAATCATACCTGTAAAGTATAGCCATAACATCAGTACGATGACACCACCGATGCTGCCGTACGTTGCTGTATAATTGCCGAAGTTGCTTACATAAATGGAGAAGCCGTACGTTAAGGCGAACCAACCAACCGTGGCAAATAAGGCCCCGATTACAACGCTCGTGACGCGAATGCGCGGATTTGTGTTTGGCACAATCCAATACATTAAATTCATCACAACGAAAATTAATACGACCGGCAACACAAATCGTACAACGTTCCAAATGCTATTAAAGCCGTCTCCTAAGTTGAGCATCGATGTGATGACGTCACCAATTTGCTGACCGAATACCGGTAATACAAGCGCAATCAATAACATAATGACAAACGCAACCGTAAAGACGAGTGACCATACACGGTTCATAATGCCCGGCTTCGCCTCTACATCATACGCTTTATTTAATGCTTTCATCAGTGCATCTACACCTTTAGATGCCGACCAAATTGTCCCTAAAATACCGATCGACAATAAGCTCCCACTTTGGTTCGTCAATACTTCTTGCAACACGCCTTCAATAAGTGAATACACTTCTGGCGGCATGACATCATCTAAAAATTCATACACCGTTTGTTCGTCTAAATTTAAAAACGGCAGTAATGTTACTAAAAAGATTAGAAGCGGGAAGAAGGATAATAGGAAAAAATAAGCAAGCTGCGCCCCGAGTGAGCCGATATCAACCGCTTTTACGCGCAAAATAAAGTCTTGTAACAACCCTTTATTCGTCGTAATATCAACCTTTGATTCGTCAGGTGCGGCAAACTCCATCACCGTTTGCACGATGCCTTGTTTTTTCTCTGCCATACATCCTCCACCCTTCGCTATAATTTATTGTTGTTCTTTGTCGTTTGAAAACGCTTGTTTTGTGTCGCCAACCATCGCTTGAATTGTTTCAGGTAAGCCTTTTAACTGATCTGCATTTTCAACTAGCTTTGTAATGTTCGTTTGTGCTGAATCATATAAAGATTGCGCTTGGGCAACTTTTCCTTCTACCATTTGCATTAATTCGTCACGGTTTTGCGCATAGTATTTCGCACGCTCCGCTGTCGTTTTAACCGTTGCTACTGTCGTTTCACGCGTTACGCGATCGAACATACTTGCAATACCACCGATTACTGCACCTGCAATGACTGCTTTTAAAAGTTTACTTTGACCCATGTTCATCTCTCCTCCTGCTTCTAGTAAAAGCTATTCCCTAAAATATGCGGCCATAACCGCCTACACTTCCATTTTAGCGAAAAACTTACAAACTGCAAAGCGTGGTCCATTCTTTCAACAGTTGACTTTTCAACTTGAAAATGAAAAGATGGAAGTATTCTAGTTCGACGGAGGGAAAGTATGGATTTAACAACACCATCAAAAGAAAATGTTATTTATATGATCGACCAAATGAAGGATAAATTACGCATGGTGAACGTGGATGCGATGAAGTCAGAGAATTTCAGCGAAGAGCAATACGAAGACTTACATTATTTATATAAAATGGTCATGAAGCGCGACTCATTCAGCCCAAGCGAAATGCAAGCAATCGTTGCAGAGCTTGGTTCATTACGTCAATAATGAAAAAAACCGGTAACCACAATGTGTGGCTGCCGGTTTTTTCGTTTATTGATTTAACGCTACCGCAATGCCTGCGCCGATTTTCGCGTTATGTTTCACCAATGCGATGTTTGCTTCTAAGCTTTTGCCTTCTGTTAACTCTTTTACTTTTCCAAGTAAGAACGGTGTTACGTTTTTACCAGCAATGCCTTGTGCATCCGCTTCTGCTAACGCTTCTTGAATAATGCCATTAATGAATGATGCATCCATTGCGTCTGCTTCTGGAATTGGGTTTGCGATTACCGCACCACCGCGTAAGCCTAAATCCCACTTCGCACGCATCATGCCTGCTACTTCTTCTGCTGAATCCGCACGGAAGTTTACCGCAAAATCTGATTCACGTGTGTAGAACGCTGGTAATACGTCGGTACCGTAGCCAATTACCGGCACACCTTTTGTTTCTAAGTACTCTAACGTTAAACCGATATCTAAAATTGATTTTGCACCTGCACATACTACCGCAACGTTTGTCATTGATAATTCTTCTAAGTCTGCAGAAATGTCCATCGTTGTTTCCGCGCCGCGGTGTACACCACCGATCCCGCCTGTTACGAATAACTCAATGCCTGCAAGCTCTGCACAAATCATCGTTGCAGCTACTGTTGTTGCACCGATTTTTTTCGTTGCTAATAAGTAGCCAATATCACGACGAGATGCTTTTGCCACGTTTGATGCGTTGCCGAACATTTCTAATTCTTCATCAGATAACCCAATTTTAATTTTACCGTCGATCAGTGCAATTGTTGCTGGTACCGCACCGTTTTCACGAATAATTTGTTCCACTTCACGCGCTGTTTGGACGTTTTGTGGATAGGGCATGCCGTGTGAAATGATTGTTGATTCAAGCGCTACGACTGGTAAGCCTTGTTCCTTTGCTTGTTGTACTTCCTCTGAATAAACGATGTATTGTTGCATATTATTACTCCTCCATTTGAAGTTCATTTTTTGTTAAATTTTTTCGTACCGTGTACGGTGATTGAATCGTTTCACGCGCATTTTTTACCGCAAGTTGCATCGCGTATTCAAGCGTTTCGTTTGCAGCAAGCGCATAAATGAATGCCGCAACGAATGAATCGCCTGCGCCTGTCACATCGACAACCGTTTCGACTGTCTCAACGTCATGTGTTAATACACGTCCAAGTGCATCGCGTAACCACACGCGCTCGCTGCCATTTGTAATGAGTACATTATGTGCACCGCGCTGTTGGATGTCTATAAGCGCTCGTTCAAATTGCGCATCGCTTTGTAACGCGTAGCCGACAACCGTTTCTGCTTCATCGCGATTACATAACAGCCACTCCATACCGACAAAGCTTTCCGGCAAATGCGTCATTTTCGGCGATGATACCGGTACGACAATGAGCGGTACATGATGCGTAATCGCAACACGTTGTAAATAGGCGATTGTTTCTTTCGGACAGTTCAAATCGGCAATGATGTATTTGGCACGTGCGAGCTGCTGCTCATGCTTTTGTAAAACATTCGGCAACAGTTCATCATAAATATCCATATCTGCTGCTGCAAGCACCATGTCGCCTGCCTCACTTAATATAGCGGTATATGTGCCCGTTTGATGCGTCGGCAATTGCTCCACCGCAGCAACATTCATAAACGGTTTACTTTGTTCTTCAATTGTCGCCCATGCGGCATCTTGTCCAGCAACGGTTAAAAGCCTCACCGTTTCACCTAAGCGCCCTAAGTTTTCAGCGATATTGCGTGCTACGCCACCAACTGTTTCCTCAGTCGCCGCTGGGTTCGATGTTCCCATACACACATCCCCGCGTATATGAATTTTACGGTCTAAGTTTGCACCACCAATGCAGATCATTTCTTGCATTTCTGGAAACACATATGCACGCCCAAGTAGTACACGTTGTTTAATTAGCGATGAAATCATGTTCGCAACCGCAGGACGCGATATGTCGAGCTGCTGTGCCATTTCTTGCTGCGATAAAAATGGATTTTGACGCAGTAGCTCTAGTAAACGCTGCTCTTTTTCATTCACACAAGTCAGCCCCTCTAAACATTTGTTTATAACTTTAAACTTTTGTATAAAGAAAGTCAAATATTTTGGGATAAATTTTTACCCACAAACATCTATCAAATTAAAACCCAATTTAAAATTACATCGATCCCCATCACAAAAAGGACAAAAAAAGAGAAACTGCACGAGGCAATTTCTCTTGTTCATTAGTTAGAGCTGTCGTTTCCTTCAGCTGGCACCGTTGTTTCATTTTCTACTTCGATTTCCGTCCCATCTTCTAATACACGTTGCTGAATTAATACTTCAACACGACGGTTTTGTGCGCGTCCTTCAGCTGTGTCATTCGATGCAATCGGATGGTATTCTCCATATCCTTTTGCGCTGAAATGTAACGGATCAAGTTGTGGATTCGCGTCAATCAGTAACTTTAAGAAGTTCACCGAACGCATCACGCTCAGCTCCCAGTTTGACTCAAACGCTGACGAGCTAATTGGCACATCATCTGTATGACCTGTGATTACAATGTTACGTGCTGGGTCAAAGACGAGTAAACTCGATAATTCATTCGCAAGCGCACGATTTTCTTGTGCGATTGTTGCAGAAGCTGGCGCAAATAGCACGCCGTCACGAATCGTCACAAGCAATCCTTCATCGGTCATTGTCGTTTCAAATGAATCCTCTAACTCATTGACCGCAATGAAGTTATCAACGCTCGCTTGAATTTCTTGTAACTCCTTCTGGTCCATATCATATGCTGATTGGGCACCAGTTGGATTTTTCGTTGTTATTTCACTATCAATTGGTTCAACAGGTGATGGATATTCCATAACCCCTTGTCCACCCATAAAGATGGAGTTAAAAACTGTCGACATTTCATTTAATTTCTTTTGGTCGACTGTACTCGATGCAAATAATACGATAAAGAGCGCTAATAATAGCGTTAAAATATCCGCGTAAGGAACTAGCCAGGATTCATCGACGTGATCCTCATGCTTGTGCTTTTTATGACGTTTAGCCAAGGTCGCCTCCCTCGCTTCCCTTCTCTAAAATTTGCTTGCGTTCTTCCATCGGTAAATACGATGCTAACTTTTGCTGGATGACTTTTGATGATTCACCTTCTAAAACAGATAAAATCCCTTCGATCACCATGCGTTTTTGTTTTGATTCAACTGCTGATTTACGTTTTAATTTGTTCGCAAATGGATGCCATAATACGTAACCAGTGAAAATCCCTAATAATGTCGCAACGAATGCTGCTGAGATGGCATGTCCTAATTTATCGATATCAGACATGTCTCCTAATGCGGCGATTAAGCCTACTACCGCTCCTAGTACCCCTAGTGTCGGTGCATATGTACCTGCTTGTGTGAAAATCGCTGCACCTGATGCGTGACGATCTTCCATTGCTTCTACTTCTTCTGTTAATACATCGCGAATATAATCCGCATTTTGTCCGTCAATTGCTAATGTTAAACCATTTTTCAAGAATTGGTCTTCAATTTCAGCAGCTGGTGTTTCCAGCGCTAATAAACCTTCGCGACGAGCTAACTCGCCCCACTTCCCAAACATTTCAATGATTTCTGCATTCTCAGGCAACTTTGTTTCTGTAAATAATACTTTTAGAATCTTTGGAATTCGCTTTAATTCCTTCATCGGGAATGCAATGATGACTGTCGCTAACGTACCACCAATAATGATTAATAATGCGGCTGGTACGAATAGGTTTACAATCGGTACACCTTTCAATACGATCCCTACGAGTAACGTAACGAAACCAAAGACTACCCCAACAACTGATGATATGTCCATTTTTCTACCTCCAACAACTGACTCATTCCCTTTTATTTCGACACGTATTCCATATGCTTAAATACAGTATATAAATATTCCCACATTTTTTCGATTTAAATACGAACAATTATTCACCTTCTCGTAACATTTGATTATTTTGGATTATTATTGGTACTATGAACAATGAACATATGGAGAGGAGTTATGAGAATGGATACAACCTTTGAAAAAAATTTAGCGAACTATGCCGAACTTGCCGTAAAAGTAGGTGTAAATATCCAAAAAGACCAATTTCTATACATTTCTGCTTCCGTAGATAATGTGGAATTTGTTCGATTAGTAACGAAAGCAGCGTACGAGGCAGGTGCTCGCCAAGTATTCGTTGACTTAGTCGACGATGCGTTAACACGCCTTCGCTATGAACTTGCACCGTCAGATTCATTCGAGTTCTTCCCTGAATGGAAAAAACTAGAGCGTGAATGGCTTGCTGAACACAACTGTGCATTTATGAGCATCGTTTCACAAAGCCCAGATTTATTAGCCGGCATCGAATCTTCACGCATTGCCGCGTCACAAAAAGCGATAGCACAAGCGTTAGCAAAATATCGTCAATATGCACAATCTGACAAAATTAGCTGGACGGTCATTGCCGCACCATCACCAGCTTGGGCAGCGAAAGTATTCCCTGAATTACCTGCTGAACATCAAGTGCCTGCATTATGGGAAGCCATCTTCAAGGCGACACGTTCAGACGTAGATGCACCGATTGACGCTTGGGTGAAGCATAATGATACACTGCATGAAAAAGTCGATTACTTAAATGCGAAAAAGTATGCGAAACTTCATTACACAGCACCTGGTACAGATTTAACGGTTGCTTTACCAACAGGCCATTTATGGTGTGGTGCAGGTAGCGTCAACGTCCAAGGTACGGAATTTATGGCAAACATGCCGACAGAAGAAGTATTTACAACGCCACATCGCGACGGTGTTGATGGTTATGTATCAAGCACGAAACCATTAAGCTATGGCGGCAACATTATCGACAACTTCAAGCTAACATTTGAACAAGGTCGCATCGTCAACGTTGAAGCGGCACAAGGTGAAGATATTTTAAAGACGTTAGTGGAAACAGATGAAGGTTCTCACTATTTAGGAGAAGTTGCACTTGTCCCACACGAGTCGCCAATCTCAGCGTCAGGTTTATTATTTTACAATACGCTGTTTGATGAAAATGCTTCAAACCACTTCGCGATCGGGAGCGCCTATGCGTTTTGTTTAGAAGGCGGGAAAGAGATGTCTCAAGAGGAGCTTGCTGCACACGGACTAAACCGTTCATTGACACACGTAGACTTCATGGTTGGTTCAGCGGATATGAACATCGACGGCATTACAGCAGATGGTCAACGCGAGCCAATTTTCCGAAACGGCAACTGGGCATTTTAAAAAAGCGCAAAAACATGCGATTTCTCCACTTTTTTCTACAAAAACGCACATCATTGTTATATAATGAACAGTAATATAGCGTTTGAAGGGGTGAAAAGTGATGGATGTTGGCACATTTGCACAATTTTTAACGACCGTTTTAGGCTTTTCAGTACTCATTTTAGTCGCACTCGGATATTTTATTTATGTATTATTCCAAGGATTAAATACGCACGATGCCATCGTGATTGATCATAAGCCAGAGGTGATCGATGGCGATGTGCAAACGAGGCATTGACAAAAAAAAGATTGAGCGCTTACCGCTTAATCTTTTTTTTTGCATCCAGCTATAACTAAATTTTTATATATCTATAAAGAAACGATACATGGATTTTTCGACAACATGTTTCATTCCCTCTATATTTATTCAAAAAATATTTGAAAATTGTTAGTATTTCACTAATTCTGTGTTATATCAAGTAAAATATAAAAAAAGGATGGTGCAAAGAAATGTCAATGTTAAACGAAATTTTAAAATTCAACGACTCATTTGTTGAGTACAAAATGTATGAGCCATATATTACAACAAAATATCCAGATAAGCGCATCGTAATTTTATCGTGCATGGATACACGCTTAGTTGAACTGTTACCAAAAGCAATGAACTTACGTAATGGCGATGTCAAAATCGTCAAAAGTGCCGGCGCTTTAGTCGCACACCCATTCGGTTCAATTATGCGTAGTTTACTTGTAGCGGTATACGCCTTACAAGCAGATGAAGTGTATGTCATCGGTCACTACGACTGCGGTATGAGTTCGGTGGATCCAATTGCGTTAATTGATGAAATGAAAGCACGCGGTATTACAGAAGAAACGTTAAACACAGTGAACTATTCAGGCGTTGACTTAAAAGGCTGGTTACGCGGTTTCGGCGACGTAGCAACAAGCGTTACAAAAAGCTGCGACGTTATTCGCAATCACCCATTAATGGTTCCGTCGATTCCTGTCCACGGTTTAATTATCGATCCAAACTCAGGTAAACTAGATTTAATCGTCGACGGTAATCAACCAAACGGTACATTAAATACATCGATTAAAGAGCAAGCTGAATAAACGATTTGTATGCAAAAAAGGCATCGAAAAAATTTTCGATGCCTTTTTGATATAGCCACTGCCCTTCAAAGCGATCATTCACTTTCCCTCGTACTCTTCGATGAGCTGCGCATATAAATAATGGTCTTCCCACTTGCCGTTAATGTACAACAACTTGCGCATTAACCCTTCACGAACAAAGCCATTTTTCTCTAACACGCGAATGGACCCAACGTTATTCGGGGAAACATACGCCTCGATGCGATGAAGCTTCGCCGTTTGAAAGGCAAATTGAACAGCAAGTGCAAGCGCTTCTGATGCAACCCCTTGCCCTATGCAGCGCTCATCAATCGAGTAGCCAACAAGCCCGCTTGAATAAGGGAGTCGCTTTAACGAAAACAATGAAATTTGCCCGATGAGTTGCTCGGTTTCCTTGTCAAAAATGCCAAACGAAAACTCACGATTTGACCGCATTAAATTTAAACTTTCAACGATTTTTCGATATTGTGTATCATACGTATAAAAATGATCGTGGTGCAGCGGCTCAAATGTCGCCCAATAATGTTTATTGCGCACAACGAGTTCGGTCACTTGCTGTGCATCTTGCATCGTAAACGTCCGTAATATAACGTGCTCCCCTATAACGCTGGCCATGTTGTCAGCCTTTTTGAATAAGTCGAGTAAACTCTTCCACATCGGCTACGCATAATGCGATTCCCTTTTCCCAGAAATCGACCGTTGTAATATCTTCTCCTAAGTGCTTAAGCGCCAGCTCTTCCACTGTCATCACAGCTGTGTCGCGCAGCAATGCCATATACTTTTGTTCAAAGCTTGTCCCTTGCTGCTGTGCGAGTGCATAAATACTTAATGAGAATAAATAGCCAAATGTGTACGGGAAGTTATAAAACGGTACGCCTGTAATGTAAAAGTGCATTTTGGATGCCCAGAAATGTGGATGTGCTTCACCAAGTGCACCGGCAAACGCTTCTTGCTGCGCTTCTGTCATCAGCTCGTTTAAACGGGCTGCAGATACAACGCCTTGTTTTCGTTCTTCATAAAAGCGCGTCTCAAATAAGAAGCGTGCATGAATGTTCATAAAGAACGCTACCGAGCGCTGAATTTTATCTTCAAGTAAGCTTAATTTTTCCGCATCTGTTTTTGCTGCTTGCACCGCCGCATCTGCGACAATCATTTCCGCAAATGTCGATGCTGTTTCCGCAACGTTCATCGCGTAGCTGCGGTTTAATGGATGCACCGGACGTAACGCATATGAATGAAACGCATGCCCCAGTTCATGTGCAAGTGTCGATACGTTTGACATCGTGCCTGAATACGTCATGAAAATGCGCGATTGCTCCGACATCGGTAAACCTGTACAAAAACCACCAGGGCGTTTGTTGTCGCGGTTTTCCGCTTCGATCCAGCCATCTTCAAACGCCGTGCGTGTAAAGTTGGCTAGCTCCGGCCCGAACTTCTCAAACTGCGTTAAAATAAACTGCGCGCCTTCTGAATAGGGCATCGTTGAAACCGTTTCAGTAATTGGTGCATCAAAATTGTACCAATCCATTTGCTCACGTCCAAACAGCTTTGCCTTCTTTTGCAGGAAGCTTGCAAACGGTGCCTTATGATTGCTAATTGCTTGCCACATTGCATCAAGTGTTTGTTGCTGCATGCGATTAATGCGAAGCGGCTCATCTAATACGTTGTCCCAGCCACGCTTTTCATACGTCGCTAAGCGGAAGCCTCCTAAGTGGTTTAACACTTTTGCAAAAAACTCCTCGCGCTCGGTGAACACGTGCTCCAGTGCTTCAAACGCCGCTTTACGCACGCTCGCATCTGGATGTGAGCTTAAGTTATTTGCTTGCCCGACCGATAGCGTTTGCATTTCTCCGTCTACTTCGACTTGCACTTTCAAGTCGCCAATCAATAAGTTGTAATATTGTCCCCATGCTTCGTAGCCATCGACCGCTAGTGCCGAAATGAGCTCCTCTTCCTTTTGTGACAATTCAAGCTTCGCCGCATCGCGCATTTCCGTTAAAATAAACGTAAATTCCGCCAGTGGCTCCTGCGCAAGCAGTTGTGTAAATACGTCGTCATTTAACGCATGTAGCAGTTGCTGCAATGTTAAATGAACCGGTGCAAACTTCGCGCGTAACGTCGATAATTCCCCTTGGCGCAGCAACGCTTCCTTATCTTGCGTATTTTGTGCCGTTAAACATGAGATGAAGCCTCCTGCTTGGCGCAACTGCATCGATACGCTCGCAATGTTTTCTAATACGTCACGTAAATGCGTCGCATCGCTCGCCGATGTTAGCTGTAACTGTTGTAATGTTTGAGTTAGTCTGTCAATTTGTGCGGGAATGGCATCCATATGCGCACGAAACGCAGGTGATGTGCTGCCCCCTTCAAAAAATACATCTAAATCCCAAACTTCTGGATAATGCGTTGTCATAGTAGACGCTCCTTTATTGTTCCGTTTCGTTTTCTAAAATATTCGTTAGTTGTAAGCCGCGTTTTTTCGCTTCTTTTTCAATATGCTTTAGCGCTTCTTTTAATACTTTTACGCGTGCATAATGTTTATTATTGCCTTCTACTAAAATCCACGGTGCATTTTTCTTATCCGTTTTTTCGAACATGTCATCTGCTGCTTCGCGGTATTTCGGGAATTTCTCACGATTGCGCCAATCCTCATCTGTCAGCTTCCACGATTTATATGGATCGTTTTTACGCTCCTCAAAGCGCTTTAGTTGCTCTTCTTCTGAGACGTGTAGCCAAAACTTCACGACGATGTAGTTTTCATCCGTTAATTGGCGCTCAAACTCATTGATTTCATCATACGCACGTTTCCATTGCTCCGTGCGTGCAAAGCCTTCAATGCGCTCCACTAAAACACGACCGTACCAAGAGCGGTCAAAGATGGCGATTTGCCCGTATTGTGGCAAGCGCGTCCAAAAGCGATGTAAATAATGGAACTCCTTTTCATGTGGACGAGGTGCAGCGATTGGATGCACGACGTAACCACGTGGATCTAAGCGCTCTGTTAAACGCTTAATGGCGCCACCTTTTCCTGCTGCGTCCATTCCTTCAAATACGAGTACTAATCCTAAATTGTTGTGACGTAAAAATTGCTGCGCATTTAACATTTCATACTGCAGTGCTTTAATTTCTTTTTTGTATTTGTCTTTTGACAATGATTTATCAAGCTCTAAATCCGCTAACTGTTGAACCAATGCAATCATCTCCTTTTATGTCATTATGTTCATTGTACTTGAACACGCTAGAAAATGGTATTTGGAATATTGTACAATGAACAAGACGAAAGGAGTTGGACGTATGCGCTTATTCATGATGACCATTACTTTTTTGTTTGCTGTCATCGCTTGTTTCATGGTTAATGTAGCTGCACCGAATGGACAAACCGCTTTTGCGATTGTTTCACGCTTTCCTGTGCCGATTTCGCCTTCGCCAATCGTGCTCTTTTTTTGGCTTGTTGTATACGGTGCAATCGCTTATTGGCTGTTAACCCATGCGCAAAAACGCACATCCATTCCGACACTGTATGCGATTTTGTTTAACTTAGCGATGCTTTCACATGCGCTGACGTTTTTTAGCTGGCAACAGCAGTTTTTTTCCATCTCGGTTTTATTTGCGCTCGTTGCGACACTTCTTCTATTTTATATGTACACTACCTTTTATAAACACTCAGCGTATGAGACGATTTCGCGCATCCCGATTTCGCTGGCAATCAGCTTTTTTAGCTGTTTACTTTTATGGGAAGCCGCTTTTACGATTACGTATATTGAGTGGGATGGATTTGGCTTAAGCGAGCAGTTATGGGGGATGTTGTTGCTGACGATTGCACTTACGATTGGTATTGCTATTCGCTATTTGTATGATGATTCTTATTTTTTAATTGCGTATGCTTGGCTATATGTGTGCATCGTCATTGCACACCACTTCAACAATTTATTCATTTCATCCGTTGCACTGTTTTTATTGTTCGCCGTCATCATCGCGATGAAATATGGCCAAAAAAGCAGCCGCTTATAAATGCCGCTTTGCGCTCAAAATAAAAATAAATTCGAGACAAAACAAGTGCAATCAGGAAATATCGCATTTTCTGATTGCACTTTTCTGCTTTTTCGATCACTTTGCTTCGAGCAGGCTTTTCTGGGGGCATGGCT